>JBDSIP010000358.1:0-3643 GCA_039917915.1 Thermoflexales bacterium | reverse complement strand
AGGTTGCTCCCTCTCCCCAGCGGGGAAAGGGAGCAGGTGCTGACCGCCAAATCTTGACGAAACTTCATCGCGCCCGCACAGGGCTTTCGCGCGGGCTTGCTGCTCTGGCCGTCCTTGTGGCCACCGCGCTGCCGGCACGCGCCCAGACCCCGATCCCGTGGACGCCCCCGACCGCCGTGACGCGATCGGGCGGCGCCTCCCTCCCCGCAATCGCGGTGGGCTCGGACGAGATCGCCCACGTCGTATGGTGGGACAAGGTGGAGGGCGCCCAGTACAGCCGGAGCGCCAGGCCGATCGGGACCACGATACCCGTCACATGGACGGTGCCGATCAATGTCCCCAGCATCAACGGCGGGGGGGTAGTCGTCGACGCCCGGACCGGCCTGTCAACGACCCTATTTGCCCGCTATTCGAACCTCAGCCTGATCGCAGATGGCCAGGCCGCCATTTACGGGCTGTGGCTGGACGCCAACCTGGCCCTCCAGAGCGCCCGGGCCCTGAATGGCGCCTGGTCCGGCGCCCAGGCCCTGGCCGATAAGGCGGCCGCTTTCAGCCTGTCGGGCGATTTGAGCGGGACCATCCACCTGGTGTATGCCCGGCCGCTGGACGCCCCGGGGGCGCCGGCTGGGTTGTACTACCGGGCGGCCCGCAATGGCGCATGGAGCGCCCCGGCCCTCATCCAGGCCTCGGCGTATTTCAGGTCCGCCCCGCCCGAGCGCCTGCGCCTGAGCGTGGCGGCCAACCCGAGGGGCCAGGTCCTGGCGGCGTTTATGGACCCGCGGACAAACCGCCCCCAAGTTGCGCGCTCGGGCGATGCGGGCGCGACCTGGGCGGCGCCTGTCTTGGCGCCGGCCGGCGCGGATAATGGGCCTGTCGACATCGCGCGGGTGGCGGCCACGCCCGCGGGCGGCTTTCTGCTTATCGGCCGCGACCCGACTGTCCAGGGTTGCGGGTTGTATCAGCGGCTGTCCCTGGATGGCGGGGCCGGGTGGGGGACGCCGGCCCGGATCCTGCCGGAGTTGGAGCTGTGCCCCGACGCGCTGACCTTTACCCTGGCTGCCGATGGCCGTCTGTGGCTGATAGGCGCGCCTGCGCCTCCGTCGAAAGAGGATGCCGCCCGGCGCGAGACGCGCTTTGTGATGGCGGCCTGGAACGACAGCGGGTGGACGCGCCCGGTTTTGGTGTCGCAAGCGCTTCCGGATCCGGCCAGCGCCGCCACTGTGGTGCCGACCTGCGCGATGATGGCGATGAGCCGGCGCAGCGTTGCCTGGCTGGGTTGCGATGGCCTTAGTGATCTGTGGGCGATCCAAAACGCGGTTCCGCTGCCGGAACTGCTGCCGGCCCTGTCCACCCGCTGGGGGCCGATCGAAACCCTGGCCGGTCCCGCCGATGGCGCAGGGGCGAAGGTCGTCGATCCCGGCAGCCTGCCAGCCATCGCCGCCGACGCGAACGGCAATATCTATGCGATGTGGAGCCAGTCCGCCCGGCCCAGCGAAACGGGCACGGCCTTGGCTGTGGCCGCGCGATTGACCGGATCGGCCTGGTCGAGGCCCAACGAAGTGTTGCGGTCGCCCGATGCGCCGGGCAGCTTATCAAGCATCGAGCGCGCGCCAAACAAGGCCGTCCAGCCTGCGCTGGCCGTCCTGTCCACTGATGGAAAGGAACGCCTGCACGCGGTGTGGAGCGGGGGGACGACCGGGCAGGTGTTCTATAGCGCGGCGTTGATCCGCGACGCGGCCAGCGCGCGCGGCTGGGCCGATCCGGTCGCGCTGGCCGCGCCGTCCGAGGTGGGCGGCGCCCCGTCGATCATGGCGGATGGAAACAGCCTGCGGGTGATCTTCGCGGTGCCCTACAACGAACGGCGCGGGATCTACACCACCCGCTCGGACGACGCGGGCGCGACCTGGATCACGCCCACCCTGATCTTCGACGCGGTCGGGGCGGGCTGGGAGGGGGTCGGTGGGCCGCGGTTGGCGCGGACGCCAAACGGCCTCGTGGCGGCGTGGGAGCGGGCGGCCCTGCCCGGCAGCACCACCGTTGGCGCGATTGCGGCGGCGCGCTCGGCGGATGGAGGTCGGACCTGGTCCAGCGCGGTCACGGTCGCGGAGGGGGCGGTAAGCGCCCCGCGGGTTGCGGCGGTTGGCGGCGATATCGTGTTGGTCTGGCGATCGAATCCGGCCGGGCGGGCCGCCCAACTCGCCGCCCGCCGCTCGGGCGACGGCGGCGCGACCTGGGAGGAGCTGGGCGTTGACGCGGCGCTTGGGCCGCCCAGCGGCGAGACCGACCTTATCGGCGTTCAGGGCAACGTCTATCTGGCCGTGCTGACATCGCGGACCAACGCCGAGAGCCGTCTGGCGATTGGACGTTTGGCGGGCCAGCGACTGGTGGCGATGGATGCGCAAAGCCTGGGCCGGAGTGCGGCCGAGGGCGACGCGGTGGTGTTGGTTCCGGGTCAGAGCAGTGAGCTCGTCGCCGTCGTGCGGACGATGCGCGACAGCAAAGTCACCGAAGCCGGCATTTTGGCCGTCGCGCGGGCGGGGGACGCGGCAACGCCGGGAGAGGTGGTGGCCCCAACGCCCCAGCCGACGGCAACGGCCCGGCCCTCTCCGACAGCCGCCCGAACGCCCACGATCGGGCCGACGGCGACGCATACGCCGGTTGTGTTGCAAGCGGCCAAGCCCGCAACGGCCAACACGGCCACGGTGCTGGTCGCCGCTGGCGCGCTCGCGGGGGTGTTGGTGCTTGGGTTGTCAGCCTTGGTTGGGTGGCGGCGGCGGCTGTAAGCGTAAAGGCTCCTCAAAAAGGATCGGCGCCATTCTCGAATTGGAGGGGCCACAAACCATCATCTGTTCAGGGACCACAAACAGTGCGGATATCTCTACTAATCCTCTGCCGGTTGACGCGACCAGCGCTCCTCGTGATCCTGGTTGTCGCCGCTGGCCTTAGGCTTCGGGGAATCGAGTTCGGTCTTCCATATGCATATCACGCCGATGAGCCCTATTACGTGAGCGCTGCGCTCAACCTTGGTGCTGGGATCATCGGGAAGCAACCTTATCCTACCGGATTCTCAAACCTACTTTTAGTCGAATATGCAGCGTATTTCCTGTCTGGTTGGGCAACTGGTGCATTCTCATCCGTCAGGCAGTTTGAGGCCGCCTACCGAAATGACCCGAGCGTCTTCTTGAGACTAGGCCGACTTACGAGCGCAGTTTTCGGCGTCTTAACGGTGATTTGCGTTTACGCAATTGGGAGGGCCTTTCGGGGTCGACTTGTCGGCCTAGGCGCGGCACTATTCGTCGCCACGGCATATCTGCTCGTTCGTGATTCGCATTTTGGCGTGCCAGATATTGCAGTGACATTCTGGGTGTCGGTTGCAGTTCTCGCGAACATCGTTGCGTTGCGGAATGGGCCATCATCGCGTCTGGTGGCAATCGCAGCAGGCGCAACTGGGTTGGCCTTCATGACGAAGTGGAGCGCTTGGCCCGTGGTTCTTGTCCTCGGTGCGGCAATTGCGATTCTTTGGAGACGGCGCGGTGAATCGCCGCTACGCTTGTCCATTGCGTCTATTTCTGGCATGTTCGTTGGGGCGGGAATTGGGGGAGCCCAAATGTTTCTTAAGCCGGGAATATATCTTGACCAAGCG
>JBDSIP010000357.1:0-3045 GCA_039917915.1 Thermoflexales bacterium | reverse complement strand
AGCGGTTACTTCCCGCGCGTGGTCGGCGCCTCCGCCGAAGCCCTGCGCGATCACGTTGGACAATACGTCTTCATATCGTCGATCTCGGTCTACGCCAAACCCGCGGCCTCGGACGAGGATGATCCTGCCGGCACGACCGAGGATCCAACGGTCGAAACCATCACCGGGGGGACCTACGGCCCGCTCAAGGCCCTGTGCGAACAGGCCGCTGCGGCGCGTTTTCCAGGCCGGGCCCTGATCGTGCGGCCGGGTCTCATCGTCGGCCCGCATGACCCGACCGATCGCTTCAGCTATTGGCCGTGGCGGATCGCCCAGGGCGGCGATGCGCTCGCGCCGGGTCGGCCCGACCGCGGGGTTCAGATCATCGACGCGCGCGACCTGGCGGATTGGACGCTCAGGATGATCGAAACCCGCACAACGGGCGTCTTCAACGCCACGTCGCCGGCCGGCGCGCTCACCCTGGGCGGGCTGCTCGAGACGTCCAAGCGCGTGAGCGGCAGCGACGCGCGGGTGACCTGGGCAGAGGAAGGCTGGCTGCTCGGCCAGGGCGTGGCGGCGTGGAGCGATATGCCGGTCTGGGTGCCCGAGTTCGACCCCGAGATGGCCGGCTTCTTTGGTGTGCCGGTCGCGCGGGCGGTGGCGGCCGGCCTGACCTTTCGCCCGCTCGAAGCCACAGTCCGCGACACGCTGGCCTGGCTGGCGACCCGCCCGGCCGATCATGCCTGGCGGGCGGGGCTCACCCGCGCCCGCGAAACTGAGTTGTTGGCAGGGTTACCCAAATAGAGGGGAAGGCCCCTGTCCGCCGATGCGGGCGGGCGGCTATCCCAATCATTACGGGCCTAGAATTGGGCCACCATGAAGTACTTTCTCGATTCCGCGAAGATTGATGAGATCCAGTATGCCCGCGAGATGTGGGCGATCGATGGCATTACGAGCAACCCCCGCCACATTCGGACCAGCGGCAAGCCGTTTATGACCGCCGTCCGCGACCTGGCCAAAGAGGTCGAAGGGTCCTTGCTTCCGGTCTCAGTCGAGGTCAACCCGCACCATGAGACGGCCGACGCCATGGTCGAAGAAGGCCAGCGCCTGTTTGGCATGTGCCCAACGAATTTTGTGATCAAGTTGCCCGCGACCGAGGCCGGTTTCCGCGCCCTGCAGCTCCTGAGCGCCAAGGACATCCCGGTGAATCTCACGCTTGTGTTCTCGGCCGCCCAGGCGCTGCAAGCCGGCCGGCTCGGCGCGCGCTTTGTCTCGCCCTTCATCGGCTGGAAAGAGTCCAACGGCGAAGAAGTCGAACATCTGATCGAGGACATCGTCGAGATCTTCGACAACTATGACTTTGAGACCGAAGTGCTGGTCAGCGCAGTGCGCAACGCCCGCCAGATTGTCGAAGCCGCCGCCACCGGCGCCGATATCGTCACCGCCGGCTTCGATGTGTTCAAGGAATCCTTCGATCATCCGTATACCCACGTCGGGCTCAAGCGCTTCTCCGACGCGTGGGATGCGACACCATACCAATAGGTTTGTCAGGTTTGATCAGGTGTTTTCAGGTTTGATCAGGTGGATAACGTTTGATCAGGTAGGGCGCATTGATTTCCTTATCCACCTGACCCCACCTGATCAATCATGACTCTACCCCGCCTGCTCCTCATCACGCTCGCCCGCCTGACGTTCGAGGCCGACCTCGGGGCGCGGCTGGCGGCGGAGGCCGCGGCCCGGCTGGCCGCTCGCGATGACATCGAACTCATCCGGCATGAGCCGCTCGTCATCGAGGCCGCGGACGCCGAGGCCGCCGTCGCCGCGATCCGGGCGGCCGATCCGGATGGCGTCATCCTTCTCAACGCCACTTTCGCGCTGGGGAGTCTGGCTCAGGCCATCGCCCGGGCCGTCGATCAGCCCATCCTGTTATGGGCGTTCACCGAACCGGCCGAACAGACCGGCAAACTGCGCCTGAACTCGCTGGTCGGCGCGCACGTCAATGCCAGCAACCTGTTTAAACAAGGCCGGCGGGCCAGCACGCTTTACGCGGCAGGGGATGACCCGGCCGCGGCCGAGTCGATTGCCCGCTTCGGGCGGGTGGCGGCGCTCACGCGCGGCCTGCGGCGGTCGAAGATCGCCCGCATCGGTGGCTACGCGCCGGGCTTTGACAATCTCAATGTCACGCCAGCCGCGCTGAAGGCCGGCATCGGCGCGGAACTGGTTGATCTTCCGCTCAGCGCCCTCATCGACGCCGCGCGCGCGCGGATTCCCGATGCGGCCAATGCCGCGGGGGACTTCGACGACATCAGCGAGCTCAGCCCGGTTCAAGTCGAGAAATATAACGGGCTCGTCGCCGGGATCGAGGCGATGCGGGCCGCCGGCGGCTATGACGCGGTCACGATCAAGTGCTGGGGCGATCTGGCCGAGCAATACGGCATCGCCGGCTGTGGAGCCGTGTCCTGGCTCAACGGCCGCGATGCGATCGTGGGCTGCGAGGGCGATGTCAATGGCGCGCTCAGCCTGATGATCGCCCGGCACCTGAGCGGCCGGCCGGGCTTTCTGACCGACATCGTCAGCGTCAATGGGCCGGCCAACACGGCGTTGTTGTGGCACATCGGCTGCGCGGGCACGTGTCTCGCCGCGCCCGGCCAGCCGCGCAAGCTGTTCAGCCACTTCGCGGCGGGCAAAGGCGTGACGGCCGGCTTTATCCTGGCGCCCGGGCCGATCACTCTGCTGCGCCTGGGCGATGACGGTCACGGCACATTCCGATTGCTGGCCGCGGCCGGTGAGTGCGTGCCGATAGAATTGAGTATCCGCGGCACGATCGCCCTGGTGCGCTTCGGCAATTCGGCCTCGGGTTTCCTGACCGAGCTGCTTGACAAGGGCTGGGAGCATCATCTCGTCATGGCCTATGGTGACCTGCGCTCCGACCTTAGCCTGCTGGCCCAGACCCTGAATGTGCCGCTGACGCTGCTGTAGGCGCAGGCTGAAGCGGCTTCTCATTGTTGTAGGCGCAGCCTTTAGGCTGCGCCTGGAGTTTGGCCTTTTCCGTTCGCCAAACGCAGG
>JBDSIP010000356.1:0-2641 GCA_039917915.1 Thermoflexales bacterium | reverse complement strand
ACCCAACAGATATCCGCCAAACGCCAACTGGTCCGGCGTCAGGCACTCGCCAGCCCGGTTCTTGCAGTCCGCCACATAGGTGCCGATCCAGGGCATGTTGGGCCGCTCAAGCCAGTTCGCCACGTGCAGAAAGGCCAGTACGACATCCTCGAAAAGCGGATGCCGTGAAGCGAATCCGCGCTCAATCCGAGCGGGCAGCCTGCGCAGCACGGCGTTCAGCATCACGCTTCGCCATTCCTCAAAAAGCGCGGCCTGCGGCCCGCCTTCGTCCTTCAGGGCGCGGAGGGTGATCCCAATCTGGACGCACACGCAAGCGTCGGGCGAGCTGTATTTGTCGGCCGATGCGCCGGCAAGGGACGCGGGGTCATAGAGCGCGCGACGTTGCGCCAGCACGGAAATCAGCAAGCGGGCCACCGCGGCGCGCTCATCTCGATCGGGCCTGTCGCCGGCAAAGGAAGCCTCGATCGCGCCGCGCTGCAACGCCAGATTTTGCGGGGCGTTCCGAAGCGCGTCGGCCGCCCAGACCGACCAGGCATGGCGCCGGACCGGAAGACACACCAGCGGACCGCGAGGTGCGCTTGCCGCGAGGGCTGACAACTGGGCGTCCGCCCAGTCCATCCCTTCCGGCCAAGCGGCGCTCAGGGCACTCGCGCGCAGGGCCAACATGTGCAGGATGCGGGCTGCATCGCCGGCCTCGCCCGCAGATTCAAGCAACCCCCACAGGCCAAACGCAGCGCCTGCATAAGCATCAAAGGCCTGATTGATGTCCGGGCTCAGCGCCTTCATGGTTTCTCCTCAAGGCCGCCATCCAGTGGAAGCTCAGCCTCGGCAGCGCGTTTTTTCGCTGCCCGTTTGGGTTTGGCCGGCGGCAACACAGCTGCGGCGCTCTTTTTGGATCGGCTTGTTCTGCGCGGCGCAGGGCCGACATTTTCGGCCGTGCTGGTTGGCGCATCACCGATCAACTCCACCTGCTTTATTGGGGCATCAGGCAGTGGTGCTGGTTGAGCCTCAGCACCGGGGATGATCTGTTCAGCCACGGCGGCCGCTGGCATCGCCGGCGGCCATTCGACATGGGCAACGGGCACCCAGCCCTCACCCTGGTTGGCCAGCCGCGAGCCAGTCTCGCGGGTGAGCTCGAGAGTCGCCGCGGAGACGTTGTCGATTTCGTCGGCGAGAGCGATGACCGGCTGCGAACCCGCGGTGGCGTATTTGTTGGGCAGGCCAACGCTCAACCTGACGCGCGAAAAGGATGTGTTGTCATCGCCGGGTGTGTCCGCCGGCGCGCGAACCAGGTCCGCCGGACCAATCTCCGCGACGCCGGCGACCAGCCACGCGGTCAGTTGCCCAAAGGTGATCTCGATTCTCATGGTGCAGTTGCTCCGGAGAAGAACTTAAGGACTCAAAACGGATCGTCGAAATTGTCTTTGGCCGACTGATCGAAGGTCGGGCCGGTCCCACGCGGCGGACTCGGAGAGGAGGTCGAGGGCTGGATGAGATTGGCGTCCGAGGCAATCAGTTCGCGCAGCAGGCCAAAAGCCTTGCCCTTCTCGGAGAGCAAATAGACTTTGTTCTTCGAGCGCGTCAGCGCCACGAAGAACAATCGGCGCTCCGCATCATCCAGTGTCGCGCCCGACCAGGCTGACTCGTTGAGGTCCGGCAGGATGACCCAGTCGAACTCCAGTCCCTTTGCGCTGTGGATGGTGACCAGGGTGGGCAGTCCGGTGTTTTCGAAGGAGTAGCCTCGATCCCCTTCAGCAATCTGAAAGTCAACCCCTTTGCGCTTCAGCGCAGCGGCCAGGCTGCTTCTTTGTTCCTTGTGACGGAACAGGATGCCGATCGACACGTCCCCCCGCGAGTCGCTCAGGATCTTTACGATTCGGTTTACTTGATCCTCGGGCGAGTCCACCTCATACCAGATGGGTTTCATCTCGCTGGCCCTGCGCTGCACGATCTCCATGAAACGATCGCGGTCAACCGGCGATTTGCCGAGGAAGAGCGCGGCAACGCGCGCCACCGCCTTCGGGTTGCGATAGTTCCGGAGCAGCCGGCCCTCGCGGGCTGTCGGCCGCCAATGCTGGGCAAACTCGCCGAAGTTGCGATGGTTCTCGTAAAGCGACTGGGCCGTGTCACCCGCCACAAAGAGGTTGTCGGAGATCAACCGCAGGAAGCGCGCCACGTTCGGGGGGAAGTCCTGAGCCTCGTCGACCAGAACGTAGTCATAGCGGGGAAGTTTCGTCGGGTTGTCTTGCGCGAACTTGATGACGCCATCAACCCAGGCGCTGTATTTGTCGTCGCCGGGCGCAGATTGCGGATCTCCGCAATAGCGCCTGTACAGATCCCAGGCCCAACTATGCAGCGTGGTGATATCGTTGCCCGGAATGCCGAGATCCTGCGCGGCTGCTTTGATGAAGGCGATCAGGACTTTCGTATACGTGATGATCCTGACCCTCTTGCCCTGGTCGATCAAGGTCTTGGCCCGGAACAGGATGACGGCGGTCTTGCCGCTCCCGGCCGGGCCATAAATCAGGGAACTTCCGGTGAACGAATCGTTGATGACGCTTTGCTGTTCTTCGGACATGTCGCGCAGGCTGGGCAGCCAGCGAAGCTTGTTGGTTGTCATGGCATCAGGTATCCCTGTGGG
>JBDSIP010000355.1:0-17352 GCA_039917915.1 Thermoflexales bacterium | reverse complement strand
AGCGCTTTCCCGCCCAGCTCTCGGGCGGGCAGCGCCAGCGGGTGGCCGTGGCGCGCGCCCTGGCCATGCCCAGCGGCGTGCTGCTGATGGATGAGCCGTTGAGCAACCTCGACGCGCTCCTGCGCCTCGACATGCGCGCCGAGCTCAAGAAGCTCCTGCGCGACGCCGGCGCGACCACCGTATATGTCACCCACGACCAAATCGAGGCGCTCTCGCTCGGCGACCGGATCGCGGTGATGAAACAGGGTGTCATCCTGCAGTGCGACTCGCCCCTGCGGGTGTACGACCATCCCATTGACAAGTTCGTGGGCGGCTTCATTGGCAACCCGCCCATGAACTTCCTGCGTGTGGCGGGCCTGGCCTCGATCGGCTTGATCGCCCCTCCCGGCTACGACCTGGTTGGCATCCGGGCTGAAAACCTGGACTCGTTCACGTCACCGATGTCCGGCGCGCTGGAGGCCAGCATCCTCGTGGTCGAGCCGCTCGGCTCGCACAATCTCATTACCGCCAAGGTGGGGGATGAGCTGATTAAGGTGAACACCCGGGCCGAGCTCATGCCCGAGCCCGGTTCCAAACTCTGGCTCAAACCCATGCCTGACAAAGTGCGCTGGTTTAAATAGCGGCCGCCATGTCTGAGAACACGATCCGCGAGGGCCTCGCGTTTCTGTATGGCCCCGCGGCCGGCGAAAGGGCCTTCGCCGCCGCGCGGGAGAAACTAGCCGCGTTTTCGCGCGGGGACGCAGCGCAGCCGCGCGCCCAAACGCCCCTCTCCGAACGCGACGCCATCCTGATCACCTATGGCGACATGATGCGTGAGCCCGGCGCCGCCCCGCTGCGCACCCTGGCCCGCTTTGCCGAAGCCCGCCTGGACGGCATTGTCAGCGGCATTCACATCCTGCCCTTCTACCCATACACCAGCGACGATGGCTTCAGCGTCGTCGACTACCGGGCGGTCAATCCGGATCTGGGCGGGTGGGAGGACGTGGCCGCGCTCGGCCGGCGCTTCAGCCTGATGTTCGACGCGGTCATCAACCACGTCAGCGCCAGCAGCCACTACTTCCAGGGTTTCCTGCGCGGCGACCCGGCCAGGCGCGACTTCGCGATCGCCGTCGACGATCCGGCCGACCCGCGCCTGGCCCTGGTCACGCGCCCGCGTGTGCTGCCGCTGCTCACCCCATTCCAGACCGTAGACGGCATCAAGCAGGTGTGGACGACCTTTAGCGCCGACCAGATCGACCTGAACTACGCCTCACCCGCGGTCCTGCTCGAGGTTCTTGATGTGTTGCTGGAGTACGTCAGGCGCGGGGCTCGCCTGATCCGCCTGGACGCCATCGCTTTCATGTGGAAGACGCTTGGCACGCCGTGCGTCCATTTGCCCCAGACCCATCGCATCATTCAGATCCTGCGGGCGGCGCTGGACGAAGCCGCGCCCGGGACCGTCCTGATCACCGAGACCAACGTCCCGCACATCGACAATGTGAGCTATTTTGGGGACGGGACGAACGAGGCGCAACTGGTCTACAACTTCGCCCTGCCGCCGTTGACCGTGCATGCCTTTCGCAAGGGCGACGCGCGCGCGTTGACCCAGTGGGCGCGGACATTGCGCCTGCCCTCGACGCAGACGACCTTTTTCAACTTCCTGGCCTCGCACGACGGGATCGGGCTCAACCCCGCCCGCGGCATCCTGCCCGAAGCCGACGTCCTTGCCCTGGCCGAGGGCACCCGGGCGCGGGGCGGCTTTATCAGCGACAAGGCCATGCCGGATGGCAGCCGCAGCCCGTACGAGATGAACATCAACTTTATGGATGCCATCGCCCCGGTGCGGGCATCGGCCGGGCCCGCCCGGCTGGCCCAAAGAATGGTCGCCGCGCATGCCATCATGCTGGCCCTGCAGGGCGTGCCGGGGCTCTACTTCCACAGCCTTTTTGGCTCTCGCGGGTGGACGGATGGCGTTGTGCTTCTGGGTCACAGCCGGGCGGTCAATCGCGAGAAACTGGCGCTCTCCCGGCTTGATGACGAGCTCGCCAATCCCAGCGGTCTGCGCCGGCGGGTATTTGACGGGCTGAGCGTGCTGCTGCGCGCGCGCGCGGCCCACCCCGCCTTCGATCCGTTCAGCCCACAGGAGGTCCTCGATCTCGGCTCGGCCGTCTTCGCCGTTCAGCGGTCTCACGGGGGCGATCGGGTCACCTGCATCGTCAACGTCACGGGCGCGGCCCAGTTGGTGTCCGTCGATTCGCTCGGCGCACACGATCTTGTAGCTGGCCGGGCAATCCATTTGTCCGATGGCGCGCTGCGCCTCGAACCGTTTCAAGTGATCTGGGCGGCCGAGGCCCCACGCGCATCATGATCTCCGAAGCGCTCATGGCCCGCGTCCGCACAACGCTGCGGGGCAACGACACGGGCGCCTTCATCAAGCCCTCGCCCGGCCAGTATCCGCGTTAGTGGAACTGGGACAGCGCCGTGATCGCCCTGGGGCTCAGCCACTTTGATCCCGCCCGAGCCTGGGCCGAGGTCGAATCGCTGCTCACCTCGCAGTGGCGGGATGGGATGGTCCCCACATCATCTACCACCACGGACCAAGCGACTATTTCCCGCCGCCCGACTTCTGGCAGACGGCCGGGCTGGCCCGCGCGGACGATATTCCATCGAGCGCATTTACCCAGCCACCCATTCTGGCCAGCGTGGTCCGGATGTTGCTCGAGCGCCCTTCGACGGCCGGCCTCGTCGACGACGCGACGCTGCGCCGGCACTACAACCGAATGTTGGCCTGGCATCGCTGGCTGCACCTGACGCGTTGCCAGGACGGCACCGGGCTGCCCTGCCTCATCCACCCGTGCGAGAGCGGAGCGGATAACTCGCCGCGTTGGGCGGCAATCCTGGATGGCATCACCCCGGCCGATCTGCCGCCCTTCAAGCGCCGCGACACCGTGCACGTGAAGGCCGATGAGCGCCCGCGCCCCGAGGACTACGCCCGCCTCGTCCACATCATCAACCTCGGCCGCCAATTGCGCTGGGAGCCCGAAGCGCTCCTGGCCCAGATGCCCTTCCTGGTCCAGGACATCATGTTTATCGCCATCCTGCACCGGGCCGATGAGGACTTGCGCTGGCTGGGCGCGCGGTTGGGGGCTGACACCGGCGAGATCGATGCCTGGCAGGCGCGCACAACGGCTATCTTTAACGAGCGTTACTGGGATGCGAAACGTGGGCTGTATTTCGACTATGACGCGCAGGCCGGGCTCGACCTGGTTGTTCGCGAGCGGGGCGTCGCCCTCGTCACCGGCGAGAGCCTGTCCTGAGCGCAGCGAAGGATCGGGAGCGGCAAATCCACCGCCGTGCTGGCCTTCCTGGCTTCGCTCGACACAAACCGGCACACGCTGGTGTATCTCACCCTCCCAATCGCTACGCCTGGCGCGCTGTATCGACAAACGCTGGCGACACTCAACCAGCCCATTCCTTTCGGCGCCACCGCCCAGATTGCCGCTTTGCGCGCCGTGCTGGCCGATCTCATCCAAACCCACCGCAAGACCCCCGTCATCGTCATTGACGAAGCCCAGCTTCTTCCGCGCACCCTGATCGACCCCTTGCGCACCCTGATCTCAGCCCAGCTCGACAGCCAATCCCTGGCCGCCCTGATCCTGATCGGCCAACCTGAGCTCCGGCGCACGCTCCAGCTCTCCACCCACGCCGCCTTCACCCAACGTGTCACCCTGCGCTGCCACATCGAGCCGCTCCCGCTCGACGCAACTCTGGCCTACATCCAGCACCATCTCAAAGTCGCCGGACTCAAGGAGGGTGTCACCCTGTTCTCCGACGATGCTTTGCGTCGCATCGCCGATTGGGCTCAGGGAATTCCCCGCCGGATTAACCAGGTCTGCGCTGCTTCGCTGGCCGCCGGCGCCGTCGCCAAGGTCAAGGTCATCGACGACACGCCCGTGCACCAGGCCATCAACGACCTTGAGCGCGACTGAAACCGATCCAGCCTAACGTAACGGGCACGACCCTTGCTTGGGTCGTGCCCGTTCTTCGTTTTCCGCCGCACCGCGCCGTCATTTACTCCGGCCGAGGACCTTCAAATATCCCGGACGCTAACAGGAACTCAAGGCCCGACAGTGAGTGAGAAGCGCAAGCTTGTGAGTACATGGTCAAAGCCACTAGATACCGTCCGCGCATATACTGACTGTCGGCAGTGGGAGCGCAGCTCTCAGGAAAGGCATCGAGTGCCATGCGGAGGGGCAGCGTCTCCCTCTGGATGCCCAAGCGTCCTTGGACTGTCTCTAAACTCATTCTAGGACGCTTGGATAGCATACAAGATACCGCCTCAGGATGCTTGCCCGAAAGGCGACTTTGCAGGCGCCATGACACTCCCTTTGCAGCCACTGGCGCGCTTTTGGGTTCGTTCCTATACTCGTCAAATCCGTCGCTGCTGGCGGCGGTCCAGGTCAGTTGTGTTCTTACAGGGGGACATCATGCGCCATTGGAAGACGTTGGCCGTCGCGGCCAGCCTTGTGTTCAGCAACCTGGCGGCCGCGGCCGCCCTTCGCGCCAGCGACGCCGCCCTGCGCGAGAGACCGCCATCCGAGACGCCCGCGCTCGAGAGCGGTAAGACAGAACCGCTTTACGTTGTGCGGGTTTACGTCAACTCACAGTTCGACACGCTGCGGCTCGTCAACGGCGGCTGGGACGTGCTTGAGGCGCGCGGCAAGGATTACCTCCTCGTCATGGCCGACGAGGCCACGATCAAGGCCCTGCGCGACCAGAAGTTCACGGTGGAAATCGACCAGACCATCGACGGCTCCGCCCTCAACGCGCCCTTCACTTACTATGGCGGTTACCGGACCGTGGCCGAGCACTATGCCCACCTCGATCAGGTTGTTGCCGCCTATCCAGCGCTGGCCGCTCAGATCGACTATGGCGATTCGTGGCGCAAGGCCAACGGCCTCGCCAACGGTCACGACCTGCGGGCGATCTGCATCACCAACCGCCAGCCCGGCGACTGCGCCCTGAATCCGAACAGCGCCAAACCGCGCTTCCTGCTCATGGCGGAGATCCACGCCCGCGAACTCACCACGTCGGAGATGGCCTGGCGCTGGATCGACTACCTCACCCAGAACTACAACGTCGACGCCGATGTCACAATGCTGCTGGACAGCACCGAACTGTGGGTGATCCCATTGGTGAATCCGGATGGCCGGCAGATCGTCGAAACAGGCGGCAGCAGCCCGTATCTGCAGCGCAAAAATGCGCGCGACACGGGCGCGTGCTCCAACCCGCCGACCGCGAGCAACCAGGATGGGGTGGATCTGAACCGGAACGCCAGCACCGACAACTATGGCGGCGCTGGCACGAGCACGAGCGTCTGCACCCAGACCTATCGCGGGACCGGGCCAGCCAGCGAACCTGAGGAACAGGCAATGGAGTCGCTCTTCGCCCAGCTCTTCCAGGACACCAAAGGCCCGGCCCGCACGGACCCCGCGGCGGCCAACACAAAAGGCATCTTCATCACCCTGCACACCTACGGCAATCTCGTGCTGCTGCCGTATGGCGACGCCACAACCGGTGGCTATGCGCCCAACGACGCCGCGCTGCGCCATCTTGCTTTCCGGATGAGCAACTACAACGGCTACCAGACCGGGACCGGCGACGAGATCCTGTATCCGACGACCGGGACGACCGATGACTGGGTCTACGGCAAGCTCGGTGTGCCAGGCTTCACCTTCGAGATGGGCCCGACCAGCGGCACCTGCAGCGGTTTCACGCCCGCCTATTCATGCCAGGACAGCACCTTCTGGCCGCTCAATCGCCCCGCCTTCCTGGCCGCGGCCAGGAACGCGCGCGAGCCTTATCTCTCCCCGGCCGGGCCCGTCGCCGCCAGCCTGGGCCTGAGCGCGGCAACGGTGCCGCAGGGCACGGCCAGCACACTTACCGCCAATCTCAATGACAACCTGTATGGCAACGCGGCCGGCAGTGTCGGCCGGCCGACCGCCCAGGCGATCGCCGACGCCGAGTACTACATCGACACCCCGCCCTGGGCGGGCGGGACGCCCATCCCGATGAGCGCCAGCGATGGCGCCTTCAATGCGACGAGCGAGAACGCGACGGCCAGCGTGAGCACCGCGAGCCTGAGCGCGGGACGGCACACCCTGTTTGTGCGCGGTCGCGACGCGGGCAATACCTGGGGGGCGGTCAGCGCCATCTTCCTGACCGTGACGGTTGCCGGCCCGACGCCAACTCCGACCAACACGCCGACCGTCGGGCCGACCCCCACGCCCACAAACACACCCGCGCCGACCAATACGCCGACGGCCACGCCGAGCAGCTCAACCCAGACCTTCGCCAGCGCGGCCAGCGTGTCGGTCCCGGGCAGCGGCAGCGCATCGCCCTATCCGTCCAGCATCTCCGTAAGCGGGATGGCGAACGTAACGAGCAAGATCGTTGTGCGATTGAAGGGCCTGAGCCACACCTACCCGGATGACCTCGATGTGCTGCTGATTGGCCCAGGCGGGCAAAAGCTCCTGCTGATGAGCGACGCCGGCGGCGGAAGGGACATCAACGGGGTCACCTTCACCTTTGACGATGCGGCCGCGGCGACCCTGGCCAACAGCAGCCAGTTGGCGACCGGCACGTACAGGCCAAGCAACTATGGCACGGGCGACACCTTCGCGGCGCCCGCGCCGGCCGGCCCATATTCCAGCGCGCTGTCGACGTTCACTGGCGCCAACCCGAACGGGACCTGGAGCCTCTACGTTGTGGATGATTCCGCCAGCGACAGCGGGACGATGACTGGCGGCTGGGAGCTGACCATCACCAGCGGCACGCTGCTCAAGTCCGTCGATGTGGCGGCGGTCGAGGAGGGCGCGACGAACGAGTCGCTGGGCGAGGACGCGCCTTAAGGACACGCGGGCAGCCGACGGCACTGGCGTCGGCGACCCATGGGTCCTGTTACCTGAAAGCGGTATCCCCCGCCCCGGCGTACGCAGGGGCGGGGGATACCGTTCCGTGGTTATCTGTTCACGTTGCGGGTGGGCTTTCCACTGCAATCAATGTCGCCATACGAGCAGAATACGCAGCAATCCCCTGGCAAGGGCGAAAGCAGGCTGCCGCAACTGCGGCACACGTAGCGGACCACTCACACGTCAGGCGGGATGACCTCGACGTGGGGGGCGCCACAGTGGGGACAGGACAGGGTCGAATGCAGCGGCTCGTCGTTCATCACACCGTAGTATAGGCAGCGGGAGCCATCCAGGAGAACAACAGCAGGTCCTCGGGGTCGCCGGAGAGCTGGATAAGGCCGTCGCGCACGAAACCGAGCTTCTCCAGCACGCGCGCCGAGCGCGTGTTTGTCTGGCTCAGGGTGGCGATGATGCGCGCGAGGCCCAGCGCGGCGCGGCCGTATTCCAGCGCTGCCCGGGCGGCCTCGACCGAGTAGCCCTTGCCGGTGTGTTCCGGCAGAAAGGCGTAACCCAGATCGACGTCAGCCAGCGCCTTGCGCCGGATCAGCCCGCCAATCCCAATCGGCGTGCCCGTCAGCGCGCAGCGGTACCCGCCACAACCCGAAGCCGTTGGCGGCGTAGCTGGCCAGCGGGCCATTGGACAGATAGGCCCGGGATTATCCGGCGTTATGATCTCCCTGCATGCGTCGCGTGATCAATCGGCCTTTCCTCACCCAATTCCTGACCGGCGCGGTGTTTGTCGGGACCGTTACGGGATTGTTGTTGTTGCTCCAATCGCTCAACCCGGTCTGGTTCGAACCCCCCATCGTCGTCCTGGCCTACCTGCTGGCCATCAGCCTGACCTCGCAGTGGGCGGGTTTCTATCCCAGCGCCGCCGCCGCCATCATTGCCTTCCTCTGCTTCAACTTCTTCTTCATCGAGCCGCGCCTGTCGCTGCTGGTGAGCAGCTCGATTGACTCGCTGGTCCTGGCTGTTTTCCTGGGTGTGGCGCTGGTGATCAGCCGCCTGCTTGGGCGGGCCCGCCGCAACGCCATCCAGGCCGAGCAACGCGAACGCGATGCCGCCCGCTTTTATGAGCTATCCCTGGCCCTCATCAGCACCCGGGATCCCGGCGACATCGCCGCGACCCTGGCCAATCGCCTGCGCGGCATTCTGAGCGGCCCGGTGGAAGTAACGTTGCAGCCCGATCCGAATGCGCCGCCCGTCCGGCGCAGCGCCCCAGACGGCGACCTGCCCCTGGCGGCGCCATCGCAGCTCGAAATCATCAAGTCGGCGAGCGGGACTTTTGGCGAGATTCGGGTCTGGAACGCCGGGCCGCTCACGCCGGGGAATGAACGCCTGTTGCGCACCTTTGCGGGCGAGACCGCCCTCGTCCTCGAACGCTTGCGCGCTTCGCGGGCCGAGACCCGGGCGGCTGTGCTCGAAGAGAGCGATCGCCTCAAAACCGCCCTGCTCGGATCGGTCTCGCACGAACTACGCACGCCGCTTGCGACCATTCGGGCCGGGGCGGAGAGCCTGCTCAGCGGCCTTGTCCCGGCCGATTCCAGCGCCGGCCGCGAGATCCTCGACGACGTGCGCGACGCGTCGCAACGCCTGACCCGCCTGGTCGACAACATGCTGGACATGACCCGGATCGAGAGCGGCGCGCTCAAACCCGCGCTCGAGTGGACCGACCTGACCGAGATCGTCAACAGCGCCGCCCTGCGCTTGCGCAACGAGACCGGGCGGCATCGGCTCGAGATCGATGTCCCGGACGACCTGCCCCTCGTGCCGGCCGATCCTGTCCAACTGGATCAGGTCATCACCAACCTGATCAGCAATTCGGTCAAGTATTCGCCGGCCGGCACGCTCATCCGTGTGATCGCGCGCCGGGAAGATGACGCGCGCATGCTCGTCCAGATCGCGAATGAGAGCCCGCGCATGCCCCCGGAAGACCTGGCCCGGATTTTCGACCGCTTCTACCGCGTGACGCATGCCGACAAGGTAATGGGCACGGGTCTGGGATTGTCGATTTGCAAGGGCATCGTCGACGCCCACAGCGGGAGAATCTGGGCCGAGAATCGGCCCCCGCGCGCCGGCGACGACAGCCGCGGTTTCATCTTCAACATCAGCCTGCCGCTGACCTGGAATGGGGCCGCGCCCCGGATGCCGCCTCCCGAATGATATGAGCAACGTGCCCCTCATCCTTGTCATCGATGACGAGCTGCAGATGCAGCGCGCCCTGCGCAAGATTCTGGATCAGAACGGCTATCGGGTCATGATCGCGGCGACTGGCGAAGACGGGCTGGCTCTCGCCGCGGCGAGCCCGCCTGATGCCATCATCCTTGACCTGGGGCTGCCCGATATGGACGGCACAGAGGTCTGTCAGAATCTGCGCGCCTGGACGCAAACGCCCGTCATCGTCCTGTCCGCCCGCGACGATCAGCGCCAGAAGGTTTTGGCCCTCGACAAGGGCGCGGATGACTACCTGACCAAGCCCTTTGGGGTCGATGAGCTCATGGCGCGCCTGCGGGTGGCGCTTCGCCACGGCGCGCAGATCAGCAAGACTGCCGATCCCATCGTCAAGGGCGAGGGGATCGAGATAGACCTGGCGCGCCGGATCGTCACCCGCCACGGGGATGAGGTCCGGCTGACCGCGACCGAGTTCAAACTACTGGCCCATCTCGCCCGCAATGCCGACCGCGTGCTCACCCATCGCGCCATCCTGAATGAAGTGTGGGGGATGGAGTACACGGATCAAGTCGAATATCTGCGCGTCTACGTGCGGCAATTGCGGGCAAAACTGGAAGCCGATCCGCATCGGCCGGTCGTGCTGCTGACAGAACCGGGGGTGGGTTACCGGTTTGTCGCGCAGTAGCGCCCTTATCTTTTCCTTACGATTTTGGGCGGTTTGCCCTCTTGCGCCCATATGTCCTGGTCTTAATCTGAAGTTGCCATGAGCCAGACAAAGATCAAAGACAACCCGCCGGTGGTGTGGCATTGCGACCAGGCGGGGGCCGCCATCAACCGGCTGCTCGTCCTCCTGCCCAACTGCGAATTCCAGGAAGCCATTCTGGCGAACGTGCTGTGGAGCACCGTCTCGCGCAATCGCGCAACGGTGCGGCTCCTGGCGGCGGTCGACGATTGGTCTGATGAGGCGCGCATCCGGATGCGGGTGGCGTTGCTCGCCGCCATGCTGCGCGAGTCCGGGCTCGACGCGGAAGTGGAGTTCGTCACCGGAGCTGACTGGGTGGAGACAGTTTTAGACCGTTGGATGCCTGGCGATGTGATCGTCTCGCATGCCGAGCAAACCCTGTCATCCCTGGCATCGGCGCGAACTTTCGCGCGCGTTCCGCTCAGCCAGGCCTTTGTCGCGTTGGGAAAACCGGTCTGCGAATTATGCGGCGTGGCGCTCCCGCCCGAAGGCGGGGCCGCGCGCGCGCTGGTGACCTGGATACTGCCCGCGCTCGTCATTGTTGGATCGTTCGTCGTTCAGGCCGTGTTTCTGCGCCTGGCCCACGAGTGGGCGATCTGGGCCCGCCAGGCAACATTCATCGCCTCTTCTGCCCTCGAAGTCGCGCTCATCGCGGCGCTCGCCCGGCCGCGCAGCGCCCGATAGCCGTCATCAACGACGCGTCGCGCGCCTGCGCGCGACGCCTTCTTTGTTCGGAGTAACCCCCTGTGGATATCAGCACACGTGTCATTAAGCGGTTTCTCATCGGCCGCCCATTGGCGACCGATGAGGCGCCCCATCAAACCATCAGCAAGACGGTCGGCCTGGCTGTTTTCGCAAGCGATGCCTTGTCGTCGGTGGCGTATGCGCCCGGCGAGATTCTGCTGGTGTTGCTGGCCGGCGGCCTTCTGTCAACCTGGATTGCGCTGCCCATCGCCATCGCCATAACTCTCATGCTGGTGGTCCTGACGGTGTCATATCGCCAGACAATCTTTGCCTATCCAAATGGGGGCGGCGCCTACATCGTCGCCCGCGACAACATCGGCGAAACGCCCGCCCAGGTGGCCGGGGCCGCTCTGCTGACCGACTACATCCTGACCGTGGCCGTCAGCATCACCAGCGGCTGGGAGAACGTGGCGGCGACGTTCCCCGCGATTCGGCCCTATCAGACCGCTCTTTCGGCCCTGACAATCGTCTTCATGACGATCATCAACCTGCGCGGCGTCAAGGAATCGGGGCGCGTATTCGCCGCGCCCACTTACTTTTTTATCGGCATGCTGTTTGTAACGATGGTGACCGCGGCGATACGCGATGCCGCCGGATCGCTGCCCGTCATTCAGCACCCGGCCGAGATGATGGACGCGTTGCGGAACTCGGCCCAAAGCCTGAGCCTGTTGCTGATCCTGCGCGCCTTCAGCAGCGGCTGCACCGCGCTCACCGGCGTCGAGGCGATCTCGAATGGCATCCAGGCCTTCAAGGAGCCCAAGAGCCGAAACGCCGCGACGACGATGCTGGCCATGAGCGGCCTGATCGCCGTCAACTTCATCGGGATCGTGTTCTTCGCCGGCAAAATGAATGTGCTCCCCCAGTTCGAGATTCTCGAAGGCGGCCATATCGTCGGCGACTCGGCGGTGCTGCCCTACATGACCCAGGCGCTCTTTGGGGGCGACAGCATCTTCCACTGGATGCTGGTCGTCGCGACCATGCTCATTCTGATGATGGCGGCCAACACAAGTTATGCGGACTTCCCGCGCCTGTCATCGCTGCTCGCCGGCGATGGGTTTCTGCCGCGCCAACTGACCTTCAAGGGCAGCCGGCTGACGTTTTCATGGGGGATCGTCGGTCTCGCCCTGGCCTCAATTGTCCTGGTGATCATCTTTCGGGGCAGCACATCCGCTTTGATTCCGTTGTACGCCATCGGCGTGTTTTTGAGTTTTGCGATCTCCCAGGCGGGCATGGTCGTGCGCTGGCGCAAGACCTCGAAGCTCAAGCCGGGCGAGGTGCGCCAGGAAGAGCACAGCGTCCTGCATTACGACAAGCATTGGCGGATCAAGCTGATCATCAACGCGATCGGGGCCGTCATGGCCTTCATCGTCATGATCGTATTTGCGGTGACCAAGTTCGCCCAGGGCGCCTGGATTACCGTCATCCTGATTCCGACCCTGGTGCTCATCTTCTTTCGCATCCACCACCACTACAAGGGCGTCGCGCTTGCCCTCAGCCTGTCCGATCGCAAACTGCGCCCGCATCGGCACGACATGCTCACCATCGTGATGGTCGACGATGTGCATGTCGGCACCGTCCAGATGGTCGATTTCGCCATGTCGGAGGGCAGCCCCTGGATTGCGGCGCATCTCGATGACAACCCGGCCAAGACCGCGAGAATCGTGGCGAAGTGGCAGGAGCGCATGTCCGACAGCGGGCACGACCTCACCCTGGTGCCATGCCCGTATCGCAACCTGTCCGAAACCGCGGTCGCGTTCGTGCAGGAGAAGCTGGCCGAGCACCCCGACCGCTTTATCAATGTCGTGATGGGCCAACTGGTGATGGACACCTGGCAGGCCCAGGCCCTGCACGCCAATACCAACGTGTCGTTTTACATCGCGTTGCAAAGCATGGAACGGGTAGCCATCACCAACGTGACCTATCAGATTCACAAGCCCGAGCCGGAGCCGGCCGCGCCAGCACCTGCAATTCCGATCCAGGCCTCGCAGGTTGGCGCCTCAAGTCCGTAACTGAACTGCGCAACAGAACCTGTTTTCAGAAGCGATATCCCCCGCCCCGCCCCTGCGTACGCGGGGGCGGGGTATGGCTCCTGCAAAGTCGCTTGACAGATTCGTGAATCCGGGTCATCGCCGGCGCTACGCCGCAAGCGGGTACTAGCCAGGGACCTTTCGCACGGCCGGACGCGATGAGCCGACCTTTCATGGCTCCAAGCGCGTTCGCGGAAATGCGACTTTGCTGGAGCCATGATACCGGCTGCAGGGGCGCGCACACCCTGTGCTCCAGGTGATATACTTTTCTGTCCGTGGTGCCTATAGCTCAATAGGTGGAGCGCCTGACTGTGGCTCAGGAGGTCGTGGGTTCAAGCCCCACTAGGCACCCTTTCCAATCCCCCACCCATGCGCGTCGCCGTCAATGCCTGGTTCCTGAATGCCCCTACGACTGGGAGCGGGCAGTATTTGACAAGCCTTGTTGCGGCGCTCAGAGCTCTTTCCCCCGACCTCGAATTGGTGATGATCGAGCCGCGCGCGCGCGGCAAGCTGGCCAAAGTCTGGTTCGAGCAGGTCGGGTTTCCCATGGCCGCCGCGCGGATGAAGGCCGATCTGGCCTGGGTGCCGTATTGGGCTGGACCGTTGGCCGGTGACCTGCCGGTGGTCTGCACCATCCACGATGTCATCGCCCTCGCCCTGCCCGCCTATCGCGGCGGCCTTGCCGGCGCCGCCTATCTCAGCCTGGTCCGGGCCTCGGCCCCCAATGCTGCTCATATCCTGACCGACTCCGAGTTCAGCCGCCAGGATATCGTCAAACGGCTGGAGATCCCCGAGGAGCGCGTCACCGCCGTGCTGTTGGCGGCGGATGCGCGTTTCAGCCCGAGCATCGACGCCGAGGCGGTCGCTGCCGCGCGCGCGCGCCACGATCTGCCCGAGACCTATGTGTTGTATCTGGGCGGCTTTGATCCGCGCAAGAACATCGAGACCCTCTTCCAGGTCTACGTGTGGGCGGGCGAGACGATCGGGACCGATTTTCCGCTCGTCATCACCGGCCGGCCGGAGGATCGTTGCTACGCCGCCGACGGCGCCGCGACTACTCTTGGCGAGATGGCCAAACTGCTGGAGGTCGAGGATGTCGTCCGCTTTGTTGGGCGGGTGTCCGAAGAGGACAAGCCGGCCGTCTATGCCGGCGCGCGTGCTTTTCTGTATCCCTCAACCTACGAAGGATTTGGCCTGCCGCCGCTCGAGGCGATGGCCTGCGGCGTGCCTGTCATTGGCAGCAACGCCACCTGTATCGCGGAGGTCGTCGGCGCGGCCGGGATGTTGGTCGATCCCATGGATGCCCGGCGCATGGCCGGCGCGCTCATCGCGGTCTGCGCCGAGGACGAATTGCACGCGCGCCTCGCCCAGAAGGCCATCCTGCGCGCGGCCGAGTTCTCCTGGTCCCGCGCGGCAATCGATACGCTCGGCGTTTTCAGGCGGGTGGCCCGCGTCTGATGGGTATTTTTCGGAAGCGATATCCCCGCGCGAAGCGCGGGGATATCGCTTCCGAGACTGCTACACTCCCCGCTCATGAACGCAGGGGCGGTCATCGGAAGCCATGAATTCGTGGTGCAGCGCTCAGGCTGGCGCGATCTCATCCGGGTGTGGCGGGTGCAGCGGGCGATTTTCCTCGAGGACGCCTACGATCCGCTCACCCTGCTTGGGCTGGCCCTGAATCCGGCCGGTTTTCGCCTGCACGCCGTGGCGAACGATGATGTCGTCGGCTTTCTCGCCTGCGAGACCAACTTTCAGGATGGCGCGGCCTGGATCGTCATGGTCGGAACGCATCCGCAGTTTTTGGGACGAGGCATTGCCAGCGCCCTGATTGACGCGGCTGAGCGCGAGATGGCCCGACGCGCAACTCGGATCAAGCTGACGGTCCGGCGCGGGAATACGCGGGCCATCGCCCTGTACGAACGCTTGGGTTACCAGCACATGAGCAGCACCCGCCGGTATTACAACGATGGCGAAGATGGCCTGATCATGGAGAAAAGCCTGCGCGAGCCCAAAAGCTCCTGACAGGTTCTGTTAGCGACTCTAAAATAGACGTGTGAGCACACCCCAGACGTTCGACAACACCTACGACGCGATCGGCCCGATGCGCGCCCCCGCGATCGTGTTTCTGCACGGCGCAACGGCCACCCGCAAGCAGTGGATGCCCCAGTTTGACGCCCTGTCGGATGCCTATCGGGTCATCGCCGTCGATCTGCCCGGGCACGGCGAGCTCGCCCACGAGCGCTTTACGTTGGATGGCGCCGCCGCGCGGGTCGAGCAGATCATCCGCGAGCGCACTCCCTACAAATGCGCGCTGCTGGTCGGGCACTCACTGGGCGGATATGTCGCAATGACACTCGCCCACCGCGCGCCTGCGATTGTGCCGGGCCTCGTCCTGGCCGGCGCGGCGATCAACTTCACCGGGCTCATGGGGACGCTGGCCCGGATGAATGCCGCGCTCTACCCGCTCTTTCCGCAGAAATGGCTGGCTGGCGAGAACACCCGGATGATGCGGCGCATGTTCCGGCCCGAAATTGCCGAGGCCCAGATCGAGGCCGGTTACTTTTTCAAGGCGGCGGGCGATGTCTATCGCGAACTGGCCGGGCGCGATTTTCACGCCCTGTTGCGCGAATACACCGGCCCGACCCTCGTCCTCAATGGCAGCAGAGACTGGCAAAACCTGCGTTATGAGAAGGCTTTTCTCGCCGCCGCCCAGCGTCCCACCCTGGAGCACCTCCACGGCGCCGGCCATGTCAGCAACCTCGAGATGCCGGAGGACTTTACCGACGCGGTGAGGCGGTTCGCTGGGCGCGTGTTTGATCAGGTCGGTAAGGTTTGATCAGGTCGGTAAGGTTTGATCAGGTGGGCGCGCGCATTCCTTACCTTACCTTACCTTACCTTACCTTACCTACCTTACCCACCTTACCCACCTTACCCACCTTACCCACCTTACCCACCTGACCTACAGCCGTTCGACGATGAGGGCCACCCCCTGCCCGACCCCCACGCACAACGTAGCGAGGCCATAGGGGGATGTCGCCACGCCGGCGTGATGGCGGCGTTTCATCTCGTGCACGAGGGTGGTGACCAGGCGCGCGCCGGAGGCGCCGAGCGGGTGGCCGAGCGCGATCGCGCCGCCGTTGACGTTGGTCCGCTCATGGGGCAGGCCGAGTTCGTCCATGACCGCCAGGGCCTGCACGGCGAAGGCCTCATTCAGCTCAATCAGATCGAGGTCCGAAATGCGCAGATGGGCCCGGTCGAGGGCCTTGCGGGTGGCCGGGATCGGCCCGTAGCCCATAAACCGCGGGTCAACCCCGGCCGAGGCGGAGGCGACGATGCGGGCCATCGGGCGCAGGCCGAGCGCGCGCGCGCGCTCCTCGGAGGTGACCAGAACGGCCGCCGCGCCATCGTTGATGCCCGAGGCATTTCCCGCCGTCACCGAGCCAGTCGTGCGAAACGCCCCGGTCAGTTTGGACATTTCGTCGAGGCTTGTCGTCAGGGTGTAATGACCGTCATGGCCGAGCGCCATGCGGGGATGTTCATCGACGTCAACGACGATCGGGTCGCCCCGTTTCTGGGCGATGAGCACCGGCACGATTTCGGCCTTGAAGCGCCCGGCATTGGTGGCCGATACCGCCCGGCGATGGCTCTCCAACGCAAAGTGATCCTGGCGCTGCCGGGTGATCGCCGGACGCTCGGCGGCGATGTTCTCGGCGGTCTGGCCCATGCTCTCGAGCGGGAACCGCCGCTCCATCTCCGCATTCGGAAAGCGCCAGCCCATGGTTGTGTCCCAGACCTGCGGGGTGCGGCTCCACGCGCTGTCGGCCTTGGCCATCACCCACGGCGCGCGGGTCATGCTCTCCACACCGCCGGCGATGTAGCAATCGCCTTCGCCGGCGCGGATGGCGCGGGCGGCCTGGATGATGGCGTCGAGGCCCGAGGCGCACAACCGGTTGACGGTGATCCCGGCCACGCGGTCGGGAAAGCCGGCCAGGAGCAGGGCCATCCGGGCAACGTTGCGGTTGTCCTCGCCGGCCTGGTTGGCGCAACCGAGGATGACCTCCTCGACATCGCCCGGGTCCAGATGTGTCCGGGCGATCAGACCGCGCAGGCAGAGGGCGGCGAGGTCGTCGGTTCGCACCGCGCTGAGCTTCCCGCGCCAGGTTCCAATCGGGGTGCGGCAGGCGTCGACGATGACGGCGTTTGGCATACACGTATCGTAATGCGGAAGTTGTGATCCGGCATCTGTCATTATTGGCGGACCATGGCTCCTGCAAGTCCCTTTTTCGGACAAGCATCCTTCGACTGCGCGCGGGGTACCCACGGGCGGAGCGCCCCCATGTCATCCTGAGTGGCGCACCGCCGCGGCCGAAGGGGCATGCAGAAACCGGCGCGCGGCGACGCCCGGCCTGTCACCCTGAGTTTCGTTTTGCCCCGGGCTGAAGGGGCACGCAGAAACCGGCGCGCGGCGACGCCCGGCCTGTCACCCTGAGCGAAGCGAAGGGTCTCTACCGCGGCTCGCCCGAGCGTCGGACGTGTCTCATAGCCGCGGCATAGCGGCGCCAGTTTCTGAGCAGCACGCCCCATCGAGCGCTTGCTTGCGCCCCCATCCTTCGTCCCTGATTACCTCAGGTTTTCTGCCTGTCATCCCCGCGAAAGCGCTGATCTGTATACACATCTCGACGGTTGTTGGCGATGGCCGGCGGACCGGGGCCTGGAA
>JBDSIP010000354.1:0-3562 GCA_039917915.1 Thermoflexales bacterium | reverse complement strand
TCCACATCGCCCCGGAAACGCTCGACCGCGCGCGCATCGAGCACCGTCGCCGAGCCGGCAGCCAGGCGCGCCGCGACTTCCGCGGCACTGACCTGCAGATCATCCCGCCAGCGCGGCACATAGCGACGCCGCTGCCTATGCGAAAGCGCAGCCGTAGTCAACGGTTGGCCTGCCGCCGCCCACTGCGGTATTCCGCCGTCCAGCACCGCGACGCGATCGTGCCCCGCCCACTTCAGCATCCACCACAATCGCCCCGCTGCCGATTGCCCCACCCCCGCGTCATAGGCCACAACCTGTGTCGACGGGTCAATCCCCCAGTCAGACAACGTTTCCACCCAAGCTTCTTTTTCCGGTAACGGGTGCCGGCCCGTCCTGCCTGGCACGTGAGGGCTTGCCAATTCGCCATCCAGACTGGCAAACAGCGCGCCCGGAAGGTGGCCCGCCTCGAAGTCGCGCCGGCCTTTGCGTGCGTCGCCAAGGGTGTACCGGCAATCGACAAAGAGCCAGCCCGGATCGCCAAAATGCCCGGCCGCCGCGGCGACGGAGATCAATATGTCGTAGTTCATACGAAGGAGCCCGTTTCGTCTCTAGATTTCGCAGATTTGCGCCGATCGCAATCGTATGGTCTGAGCCTTTAACCGTTGTCCGTTTAACGAGACGCTAGGCCGGCTTCAGCGCCCGCAAGCGGTCCAGGGTCGCCGGCTCCAGCAGGGACCGGATGAGCGCAATGGACAAACTGACGCGTTGGGCGATGCTGGCGATCACGATGTATTCCGTTTCGGCATTGTGGGCGTTGCCGCCCACCGGCCCCATCCCATCAATGGTCGGGGCGAACTGCGAAAGCAGACTCGCATCCGACGCCCCGCCCGTTGCGACATCGTTAATAGCAAAGCCCAGGTCACTGGCCGCCTTTCTGGCCAGTTCAGCCATCAGCGCGACGCCTGGCCCTTTCTCCATCGGTGGAAAGCTGAATCCGCCGGTCAGTTCGCATTTCGCTCCGGCGACGGTCGTCTTTGCAGCCACTTCACGCAGGGCCGCCTCGATGGCCCGCATGCCGCTCACATCCGCGGCCCGAACGTCGATGCGCACCTGCGCCAGATCGGGCACAACGTTGGTCGCGGTGCCGCCCTGGATCACGCTCGGTGTCACCGTCACCCCGGGCGCAAGCCCGCTCAGCGCTTGCAGATCGATGATCCGATGGGCAAGCTCCACCGTGGCGTTGATGCCTTTTTCGGGCGCCACGCCCGCATGGGCGGCCAGGCCGCGGACGGTCAGGGTGAAGTCGGCCGATGCCTTGCGCGCGCTCACGATATCGCCGCTTGTGCGGGCCGGCTCGTAGACCAGCGCGGCATCTGCCTGTCGGGCGAGGCCGGCCGCAATGCCGCGCGACACGGGTGAGCCAAATTCCTCTTCGCTGTTGAAGTAGAACGTCAGCCCGCTAAATCTGTCCGGCGCGGCAAGCTGCAAAGCGCGCATGGCGTACATCGCCACCAACAGCCCGCCCTTCATGTCGCAAGCGCCCGGGGCAAAAATCTTGCCGTCCACCTCACGCCATGGGTGCGCCTCGACCGTGCCGTTGGGATAAACCGTATCCAGGTGGCCCATCAGCAGGATGTTGCCCTGACCACGGCCGCGCGCCACGGCGACATGGCAATCCCCATATTCAGACTGGGCATGGCGTTCCACTTCCCAGCCCCATTCGCGGCAACGCTGCTGAACGAAAGTTCCCATTTCGTCGACACCTCGCTTGTTGTGCGTGCCGCAATCGCGCCCGGTCAGGGCCCGCAGATCGGCCAGCCAGGCCGCCATATCAAAGTCGTGCATCTGAATCATGTTTCACCTGCAGGTCCGCGCGGCGCAGCAGCCGCACGCACGCAATCGCGCCGAGAAATGAGGCCGCGCACACGCCGAAAAGCGCGCCGAAGCCGAATGCGTCGGCAATCAAGCCCACGCCGCTGGTCGACAGCAACACAACTCCGAGCAAGGTGTTGGTCAGCCCAAAGTAATGGGCCCGGTCGTCGGCGGGCGCAATATCCATCAGCATCGGACTGCCGACGACGCCAATCCCGGTGGTCGCCAGGGTCGACAACACGAAGGGCAGGATCATCGCCGCCTGAGCCACGCCATCGGGGACTTGAGCGGCGATCAGCCCAAGCAGGCTCAGCCCCGCGGCCGCGCCGCAGACGCCGGCGGCCCCCAGCACAAACCGATTCCCGTGCCGCTCGCTCAGGCGCCCCCAGGCCAGATTGGCGATCAGCCCGACGATGACCGAAATAATCGCGATGAGGCCGAAATAGCTGTCACCCGCTCCCCGCGCGCGGCGAGCGTACACGGTGACGAACGGGGCACTCGCGCCGCCGATGAAAAGCAGCGACCTCAGGAGCAGGAAGATACGATAGCTCGAGTTGGTGACGAGCGTTTTGCGAGCGCGCTGCAACTGCACGCGCAAGGAGATGGGCGCCGTCACGGGCGGATCCGGCGGCTCGGTCACGAACCCGAACATGACATAGCTGATCATGAAGCTCGCCCCGGCGATGGCGAAGATCAGACCGTAGTTCTGGGGGAAGACCAGGTCGAGCTGTCCGCTCAGAATGTAGGCCAGCACGCCGCCGCCGACAAGACCCAACAAGCTGCCCAGAAACTGGCGCATCCCGAAGAGGTAGCCGCGTTTGCTGGCCGGGATGATCTTGGCCGTGACCAGCGTCCAGGGCAGGCCGGCAACACCCGACGAGAGGGAAATGAAGCAGATGCAGGCGAAGAAGGGCAACAGGAGTGATGCCTTGTCGGTAGAGAACCAGACCAGGGCGACCAGGACCGACCAGGCGACGAAGCGAAGAACGGTCGTGCCGCGGTAGATGGCCGCTTTATGGCGCACCCGTTCGACCCAGGGGGCGATAAAAAACTGAGGCAGAAACCAGCCCGCATCCATGGTGAGGACCATCAGGGCCACGAGCACATTCGACGACGTAAGCTGGCTCGCGAACGAGGTCATGACGACGTTGCTGTTGGTGAAGGACTCGGCAAAGGCGGAGAAAGCGCCATTCCCGAGATGCAGCTTGAAGTTGCGGCGGAAGGCCGCGTCACCGTAGGGACTCAGGTTCTTGACGAGTCTCATGCGCGGGTTCTGAGCTTACCACCGGGGATGGGAGATGGACAATTCGTCTCACGCGAAGTCGCGAAAGGCCATTTTTGCAAATCCACGGTGCCCGCGGGACGCGCATCACGATCCGGGCCGCGTTGAGGCGGAGATCAGTAAGGTACCGTACTGGATATCCTCAGACCAGTGAAGCCATAACTTGATGACATCCACCCGCTGGACCCCGGCCTTCGCCATGGCAGGCTCTCGGACCACGTCGCCGATGTAGACCGTCGTCCCGACCCCATCCGCCTTGGACACCCGCTGGCCGTCCGCGTCGTAGCGCCAGGCCGTATTCTTTGCCGGCGCAGTCACGCTCGCCATCCGGTTCTGGGCGTCCCAGGTGTGGGTTTAGGTCACGCCTGCGTCTATCCGCGTGGTCATAGTGCCATTGAGATCATAGCTGAAGCTCGCCTGTTGCGGGTT
>JBDSIP010000353.1:0-6903 GCA_039917915.1 Thermoflexales bacterium | reverse complement strand
GGCTGGGAAGACATTGCCGGGATCGAATCCGGGATCATCGCCGAGCTGGCAAAGGAATACACCTCGCACGGCAAGAATTCGGCCATCGACATTCACCGGGGTGTGTCGCAGCACACCAATGGCTACTACAACGTCATCGCCTGGAACTGCCTGGGACTGCTGATTGGCAGCTATGACTGGCGAGGCGGCCAAGTCTACGCCAGCACTTACGATGTGTCGGGGGCAAAGGCCGAGGGACCATTTGTCCTAAGCAAGTTCGACCCGGGCGCGCTGGCCCCCACCGGGATCAGCCTCATCCGCCACGACGTGAAGTACGAGGACAGCACGATCTTTGCCGGCTATCCCGCAAAGCGCAACTGGTATCCGATCGCCTCCGACGTCTATCAGGAGATCGTCCCCTCCCTCGGCGACGCCTACCCATATCCGATCAAGGCCGCGTTCATGTATATGGGTTCGGGCGCGTACTCGCTGCCAGCCGGCAACAACTGGATCCCAATCCTTTCCGACGTGAACAAGCTCCCGCTGTTCGTCGCTTCGGACATCATCGTCGGCGAGACCAGCATGTTCGCCGACTACATCTTCCCGGACACGACCTTCCTCGAGCGCTGGGAGTTCGGCGGTTCGCATCCCAATATCACGTTCAAGGTGATGGGCATCCGCCAGCCGACCATCGCCCCACTCACGGGCACCGTAAAGGTGTATGGCCAGGAAATGGCCGTGCAATGGGAGTCGCTCCTGCTGGCCATTGCCGAGAAGATGAATCTGCCGGATTTTGGGCCCAATGGCCTGGAGCCAGGGAAAGCCCTGAGTCATCCGGATGACCTGTATATGAGGATGATCGCCAATCTGGCGTTTGGCGAGAAGAAGGACGGGACCGACGGCGTGCCGGAAGCGAGTGATGAGGAGCTGAAGTTCTTTCTCGAGGCGCGCAAGCACTTGCCGAAAGGCGTCTTCGATCCTGCGCGCTGGCAGGCGATCGCCGGGCCCGCCTGGCGCAAGGTCGTTACGGTCCTCAATCGGGGCGGACGTTTCCAGGCCTACGGCGACGGCTATCCGGGCGATGGCGTGAGGCAGGGATCATTTGATGAGCCCTACGTTGTGCCGACGGGCACGAAGTTTGGCAAGCTCATCAACATGTATCTCGAGAAGACCGCGGGCGTCAAGCACTCGGGCACGGGCAAGGCGCTCCCGGGCATTCCCACCTATATCGAGCCCCAAATGGGCTACGACGGCAAGGTCGTCGACGACACAAAGCAGGGCTACGATCTCAAAATGATCACCTGGCGCGAGATCGCCAGCACCAAGAGCCGGACCGCCGGCAACTACTGGCTGCGGGCCTTGAACCCCGAAAACGCGATCCTTATGAATGCCGATGACGCGGCCGCCCGCGGTTTGAAGGATGGGGACAAGGTTCGGGTGATCTCAGCCACCAACCCGAACGGCGAATACGACCTCGGGCACGGCAACAAGCAGCCCATGATCGGAAAGGTCAAGACTACCCAGGGGATGCGCCCGGGTGTTATGGGCTTCAGCCTTGGCTTCGGCCACTGGGGCAACGGCGCATTCGACATCACGGTGGATGGCAGGAAGATTCCCGGCGATCCCGTGCGGACGACCGGCGTGCACGCCAATGCCGCCATGCGCACCGATCCGCTGATCACGAATACGACCCTGTTTGACCCCGTGGGTGGAAGCGCCGTCTTCTACGATACGACGGTCAAGCTCGTCAAGGTCTAGCCGCCTGTGACGAGCGGGGAGCCGGGTGGTCCTCGCTGCCCGGCCTCCCCGTCTTGTATCACGGAACGCGACCGTCTCGGCCGCGCCCGCAACGCTTTGTGCCGACGTATGATTGCGGCTAAGGAGAACCCGATGACCAAGTTGCCCGCCCGTTACCAGGCCTTCAAAAAACAGCATGCCAAAGTGTGGAAGGCCTACGACAAGCTGGGCGCCACGGCCGGCGAGAGCGGACCGCTCGAGCTGAAGACCCGCGAACTCATTAAACTGGGGATGGCCGCCGCCCTGCGGGCCGAAAGCGCGGTCAAATCGCACACCCACCGCGCGCTTGAGGCGGGCGCTACGTCCGACGAAATTAACCACGCCCTCATTCTCGGCGTGACGACGATCGGTTTCCCGTCAATGATGACGGCCTGGAGCTGGGCCCAGGACGCCATGGAAGCGGTGGGCAAGAAGGACTGAGTCGGAGGCCCCGCGATGTTCATGCTGGACGCATATCGAGCCAAGCTGGCGGGCCTGCACAGCCATGTGTGCCCGCGCCAGATTCTTGGCTTGCGGATGGGCATGCTCGCCGGCGAGTTGCTAGGGTTGGGCCTGCCGCAGACCGACAAGCGCCTGCTTGCATTTGTTGAGACCGATGGCTGCTTTGCGGACGGGGTCATGGTCGCCACCGGCTGCGCGATGGGGCACCGCACCATGCGCCTGGTCGACGAGGGCAAGATCGCGGCGGTGTTCGTCGATACGCAAACCGGCGACGCGATCCGGATCTGGCCGGCGATCGGCGTGCGCGGGCGTGCCGCCCAATACGCGCCTGGCGCAAGGAGCCGCTGGCACGCCCAGCTCGAGGCGTATCAGCGCATGCGCGATACGGAGTTGCTCGCCTGGCGCCGGGTCACGCCCACCGTGGATTTGCGGGCGATCATCAGTCGCAACGGCGTCCGGGTGACCTGCGAGCATTGCGGCGAGGAAATTATCAACGGCCGCGAGCGTCAAGTCGGTGAAAGCACGTTGTGCATCAGTTGCGCGGGGTCGGAGTATTTTCGATACGTCGCTGACTCCCGTGACGTCCGAATCGCCGTCCTTCATGCCCAGAAGGCATGAGTGTGACGGTCATCCATTCCGCTCTCACTACCGGCCCAAGGTCGCGCCGGTGGTCATGCGTCGCGATCACTCAAATGACTCGCAGGATGGCTTATCCTCTTGATATCACTCGTGCCGAGTTGCGCTTCAGCGTGGTTTCCCTCATGGCCAGGCATCATGAACTTCATCATGACCAGGTGGGAGACGGGGCACAGCAGCACCAGGCCGATCGTGATGATTCCGCTCACCGGCACCCGGAAAACCGAGATTAGCGTGAGCGCAACAATGGGGATCGCGCAACAGGCGATCATGATCAGGGCGTGTTTCTTTGTCATGTGATTCATTCTATTTCCCACACAAATCGACGCTCAGCGGCGTCTATATTGCGCAAAGTCAACGCGACGCTGGTCGCGCCTTTCAGCACAGATATTCCATCCACCGTTGAAGGGAACAGGAGCTTGCCTGCGACATGATGCCCACCGCCCGGCGCCTCCCATTGTGTCGCGACGACGGTCAGGCCGTTATTCAGGGTCAGCGTCGCAAGCTTGGCCACGTTCATTCCCAGATCCACCGAATGGGTATTCATGTCGATCTCGAAGTCGAGCGTTTCGTTCGGATTCTCCAGATTGAGCGGGGTAACCTTGAATTGCACGGCGCCCTGCGCATCGGTTCGGACTAAATCACCAGAGTTGAGCGCGGCTGGCCGAACCTGAACGGCCTGGGTTGGCACGACGACCGGCGCAGCGGCCGTTTGCGGATTTGCTTGCGCGGGCGCGCCGGCGGGACTCGCGGTTTGGGCCGGCGCCGTCCCGGGAGCGCAAGCGCTCAGGGTCAGGGCAGCCAGCAGGATGGTAAACAGCGTCTTGGTTTTCATGGTGTCTCCAGTGAAAGCGCTAATCTCCGGATCCCCCGCTTGCGCTCCCTGAATAGGATGGCGAGCATGACAAGGATCCCGAGAAGGGTGGTGAACAGGCCCATGATCATGAAGGCGGTGCGATATTGCGCCAGAAACGTTGCGGCGACCGTCAGGCCCAGAATGGGCAGCACGTCCGCAACGTGATGGGCGCAACAGGCCACCATGGCGAGAGTAGAAGTTGCGCCGCCGGCTCCCACCAGAGGTCCGCTCGGTCCTGTGGTGGCAACGGGCAAAAACAAGCGTTTCTTCAGACAGGTGTAAAGCGCAACCTGCACGCCAAAGCCCACGATGATGGGGATGACGATGAGGCGGTCCTCCCAGAATAACTCCAGGGCGTGCTGGGGACTCTCGGCCAGAGATACGATCGCGAAGTACACGAGCGTCAGGAGACCGGCTCCTGCCAAACCAGCTGCAATGGGCCATAACATTCGGTTTTGTCTGACTTTCATGTCAATCGCTTCCTCAACGTTCTGCTGAAAGCATAATCATCGAGCGTGAATGGGCCAAGCGCCAAAATGCCCAATGATGAGTAGGCAGAATGGCTCGCGCCCCAACCCGCAAGAAGGCGCTGACCTGGGAACCCGGCAGGCGCTACATTGACTCGCGTACATCCGTGGGCAGGTTGCCCAATCATGGCGGCCAGGTCGGACCCGGACGAAAAGACCGCACAGAATTTGGTTGGAGAACGGCATGGAACTGCGAACACTGTTCGGTGTGCTGAGACAAATCAGATTCCTCCGCGCGCATGAGCGCTGGGCCCGCCCGCGCCTTGAGGCCTACCAGGCTGAGGCGCTGCAAAGCCTGCGCGAGTATGTCTATGCCCGATCCCCCTTCTATCGCGAGTTTCATCGCGGCCTGCTGGACCGGCCGTTGAGCGAATTGCCCGTCCTCACCAAGGCCACGGTTATGGCGCGCTTTGATGACCTCGTGACCGATCGCGACATCCGCCTGGAAGGCGTGCGCGAGTACGCCGCAAGCGCAGCCGGCGAGAGGCCGTATCTGGGACGCTACCGGGTGACGGCCACCTCCGGGAGTAGTGGTCATCCAGGATTCTTCCTCTTCAGCGCGCCGGAATGGTTGACCGTGATCGCGTCGTTTGCGCGCGGCCAGGCATGGGCTGGCGCGCCGGTGAATCTGCTGCGCCGACGCCGGATGGCGACCGTCGCCTCGGTCAGCCCGTGGCATATGTCCGCCCAGGTGAGCGACACGGCGCGGACGTGGTGGACGCCATCGATCCACCTTTCCGCCAGCGATCCGTTGGAAACCATCGTGGCAAAGTTGAACGCGTGGCGGCCGCACCAACTCATCGCCTACGCCTCGATGGCGCGCATCCTGGCGGCGGAACAGCTCGACGGTCGCTTGCGCATCGCGCCGGAGCAGGTCTTTGTCAGTTCGGAAGTCTTGACGGACGAAACGCGCCGCCTGGCGAAGAAGGTCTGGGGTAATGAGCCGTTCAACCAGTATGGCGCCACGGAGACCGCCGACATCGCCGCCGAGCACTGGGGCTGCCGGCGCATGCATGTGTTCGATGATCTGCTGATCGTCGAGGTGGTCGACGAGCAGTATCGCCCGGTCCCGCGCGGGGAATATGGCGCAAAACTTCTGGTCACCAGCCTGTTCGGCCGGACCCAACCCCTCATCCGGTATGAACTGAACGACAGCGTGCGGCTGTCTCCTGATGTTTGCCCATGTGGCCTGCCCTTCGACGCGCTCGACGGGATTCAGGGGCGGATTGAGGATGCGCTCTCGCTCCCGGCGACACTTGGCGGCCGGATATCCATAGAACCGCTGGTCTTTAACGAGATCATGGACACGCTTCCGGTGAGTGGCTGGCAGGTGATTCAGGAAGTCGACGATGGCCTGACCGTCATGCTAAGCGGTGCGCGCGACGTGTTCGCCGAACCAGCGCTCCAGGCTCAGTTGTCGCAGGCTCTGGCCGCGCGCGGCGCGATGGTCCCGCGCCTGACGATCCGGCGGGTGGATGCCATCCCCAAGACGAGCGCGGGCAAGACGCCGCTCGTGAAGTCGTACCGTCCGCCCGCCTGAGTCACGTGGCCGGCGACGGTTAGACCGTCGCCAGAATGACTAAGCCCATCACGACCACGCCGCCGCCCATCACCAGCCTGACCGAATCCTTGTGGCGCAGATTCCAGTGGGCCAGCAGATTGAGCGTGGGGCGCGCCGAGGCGGCGATCAGGATCACGACACATTTCTCCGGGTGTGACGCCGGTCAACAGGATGCTAGCGAGGCAGCCCGCGCGCGCAAAGCGCAAAATGGCGTAAGGCCGACCCCGCAATAATGCCTGTGCGCCGGCTCATACGCAACAATGCCTGCCGTAAGAGAGCAGGATGGCGCATGCAATCGAGAGCGGTAAACGTTACTGTGCTGGCATGGAGACGGTTCGTGTCAACGTCGGGTGCGAGCGCTTTACCGGTGCGCTCGAGGCGGCGCTTGCTCAAAGCGGATTTCTCACCCGCCGGAGTTTTGACCTGTCTCTTGGCGCGCCGGGGACCAGGTGCGACCCGCCCGGCGCGTCGCGTGATTGCCGGCCAAACGCGTGCGCGTGCCGGTACGCGGTGATCATCGTTCAGCTTCGCCCGGGGAAAACGGGCACGGCGGCCATCGCGATTCTCGGCCGAGGCGAGAGTTCGGTCGTCACCCTCATGACTTGGGGCGGAGACAGTGAGTTCGCGGCTCTGTTCACTCCGCTGGTCATTCAGGCAGTGCGCCTTTCCAAAGCTCCGACACTCATGACGGAACCGGCCTTCGCCCCTCAAAGCAGGAACGACCCATGAACGCAGCAAGAGGCGCCCTTCGCGCGCGCAGCGACCTGATGATTTCCATGCCTCTGTTGGCGTATGGTTTGGCGGCATTGAACATCGGCGGATTCATCATCGGCACGGTCTTCTGGTACGGCGACTTCATCCGGGCCAACAATCCACCGCTGTGGGCCTATCCCTTCATCCCAGACTCCCCGCTCTCCACCCTTTTGTTTGGACTCGCCCTGATCCAGCTCCATCGCCGCAAACCCAATGATCTGCTGAACCGCTTTGCCATCGCCTACAACATCAAGTACGGCACATGGACGATGCTCTTCTGGTCACTCTACTGGGCGCGCACCGGCGACTTCAATCCCGTCTCGGTGCTCATGTTTGCCACCCACCTTGGAATG
>JBDSIP010000352.1:0-3862 GCA_039917915.1 Thermoflexales bacterium | reverse complement strand
GCAAGCCATCCACGACCAGCCGCAGCAGGCCATACGCCAGGACGGTCCCCAGCGCGAGCGCGCCATCAGGCAGCATGCGTTTGCGCAGGACGACGGCCGTAGCCAGTATGACGAGCAAACCTGCAATCTCGTAGAACTGAATTGGGTGGCGGAGCGCGCCCCAGACCTCAACCGCCCACGGCAGCGCGGATGGCCCGCCATAGACCGCCCCGTCGAAATATGAGGCCAGGGCCAGCCCCATCCCCAGGACCAACGCGGGCGGCGCAAGCGCATCGGCCGCCGTCCAACGGAGCATCCCGGCCCGGCGCAGGCGCCAAACCAGCACGCCCGACCCGGCCAGCACGCCGGCAGCGCCGTCCAGGGCCGAGGCATTGAGGGCCAGCGCCGCGAGCGGGTCGCGCAGGTAAGCCGAGGTGTGCAAGCCGACATAGCCCAGCCGCGCGCCGAGCAGGGCCGCAAATCCAGCCACTGTCAGCGCATCGCCGAGCGCCCGTCCATCCAGCCCGCGCCAGGACGCCGTGCGCCCGATCAGCCAGATGGCGACGATGAAGCCCAGCCACACCGCCGCGGGCGCGGCCGAGATCGCCAGGCCAAAGATCTGGATAAAGGGCTGCATCAGGGCTCCAGGAGCGGGGCGAGCTTGCTTTCGATCAGCGCCCGAGACATTGGCCCGCCAAATATGGCATCTCGGATCACGCCCTGGCGGTCGATAAGATACGTGGTGGGCAAGCCAAGCACGCGATATTGGCGGTTGGATTCGCCCATTGGATCAAGCGCGATCTGGAAGTCGACCCCAATGCTGTCGAGGTAACGTCGGATCGACCCGGCGTCCTCACGCTGATTGACCCCGATCACAATCACGCCGCGTGACGCGTACTGGGTTTGAATCTCGGCCAGGGCCGGCATCTCGGCTCGGCACGGCCCGCACCAGGTCGCCCAGAAGTTGAGGACAACCACCTTGCCGCGCAGGTCCGTGAGCGTGCGCGTCTCGCCACTGAGCATGAGCAGTGTGATCTCCGGCGCCGGCGCGCCGACGCGGGTCGAGGCAGATGCAGGCGCGGTGGCGCCACTCTGCGGGCGGGTCGCGTAGGCCCAGCCCACGCCAGCCACCAGAATGAGCACGGCCAGCCCGCGCCAGGCGCTACGGCTCATGGCGATTCCCTCAGCGCCATGATGGAATGCTCACTCTGTCTACACGAAAGAGGGCCAAAGGCCCGGCCCATACCAGCCAGGGGCATCGCCTCTGGTAGTCCCCGCCCCATACCAGCCTGGCGCATCGCCCCTGCCAACCCGCCCCATACCAGCCAGGCGCATCGCCCCTGGGACGCCAACCGCCGCGCGCCGTCACGCATGGCCGATATCAATTCCCCTCCCCCAATGCCGCCTGGAGGGCCGGCAGAATCGGCCGCTCAAGAATCTCCTTGTAAGTCGTCGCGCCCAGCCAGGCCGTGGCCAGGATCGACTCAAGCATCTCGAGGCTGATCTTGCTGGCCAACGCATGCCGTTGGGCAAGCCAGGGCCGGGCGGCGTTATTCCAGGCCGGCAGCTTCTCGAGCTTGTCGAAAAATTCACCAGCCAGGGCCCGCGCCGACGCCTGCGGGTCGAGGGCGAAATGCGGTTCGCCCCCCAACATCAAATCGCGGTAGCGCAACACCCGGGCGGCTACCACCCGCTTGTTCAACCGGTCGTAGAGATGCTCGACAGACTCGCTGATTCCGGCCGGGGGCGGCTGCAGCCCGCGCACCCAGGCGACCTCGACCGCGCTGGCGGTGTTGAGGAGGGTGAGCTTCTCGCCCGAGCGGGTCGTGATCTCGCGAATCTCCGACACGACATACAGGCGATGGCTTGAACCGCGCGCGGCGACGCTCTCGTCAGCCAGCTCACCCTCGTGCCCGTCGGCCAGCTGGCAGGTGCTCGCCCCAGCCCGGCGCGTCGCGAGCTGGTCGATAAAGCCGGCCAGGTGGCAGCGCCGAAGCGCATCGTTTTGGGGAACATCGACCACCGGCGCGACCCCGAGCAGGCCGGCCGACTCCGCCATCCGCTCAAGTTGAGCGAAGGTCAGCGCGACTTCGCGGGCGGTGTGCGGGTTGATCCCATGCGTGTAACACGCCCGCGGCTCGAAGTCCTGAGCATGCGCGAATTCGAAGGCTCGCCGCAGGGCGAAGAAGTCGGATTGGTTCTCGCCGCTCTTCTCGATCACGCGGGCCCGGTTGCGCAGCGTAATCGTCTCCTGCCGCCCCACCCGGGCGAGCAACTCCCGGCCGGACATGATCGCGGCGAACAGGGCCGCCTCGCGCACGCAGCCGTAACGAGCCGCTTCGAGCATCATCCGGGCATAGCGCGGGTGGGCGGGCAGGCGCAGCATCGCCCGGCCCACTTCGGTGATGGCCGCGTTGCGCGGCTCGCCGGTCAGCGCGCCAAGCGCGCGCAACAGCTCTATTGCCGCGTGGATGCGTTCGGGGTCAGGCGGGTCGAGAAAATCAAACCCTTCGAGATCGGTCACGCCCTGCGCGGCGAGCTGCAGCGCGACATCGCTGAGTTCCACCCGTTGGATCTCGGGCGTGTTGCGGGTGGGCCGCCGATCATGGGCGTTCTCCGGCCATAGGCGGTAGCACATGCCCGGGCCGAGCCGGCCAGCCCGCCCGGCCCTTTGGTCTGCCGACGCCGTCGAGATCTCCTCGAGCGCCAGCGTGCCGATCCCGCGCCCGGCGTCGAAGCGGGCGACCCGGGCCTGGCCGCTGTCAACGACGGCCCGAATCCCCGGGATGGTTAGCGAGGTCTCGGCAACGTTGGTCGAGACGATGATCCGGCGCAGCTGGGATTGCGCGAAGACCCGGTCTTGCTCGCGCGGGGGGAGCTCGCCGTGCAGAGCCAGCAATTGCGTCGGTTGGGCTCGACCGCGCAGGGCGGCCCGCAACGCGTCGAGCGTCTGCCCAATCTCATACGCGCCGGGCATGAAAACCAGGATGTCGCCTTCAGGCGTGTCATTCAGAATCCGGGCGCAGCGGGCGGCGGCCCGCTCCCAGACCGGGCGCTCGAGATCGCTGCCATCCTTCCAGGTCTCGTAGACGATGTCGACCGGAAACTCGCGGCCGCGCGATTCGAGGATCGGCACACCGCCCAGGTAGGCGGCCACGGGCGCGGCCTCGAGCGTCGCCGACATGACCATCAACACGAGTTCGGGCCGGCGCTCGCGCTGCAGGCGCTTGCACAACGCAAGGGCAATATCGCTCAACAAGTTGCGCTCGTGAAACTCGTCGAAGAGCACCGCGTCGACGCCGTTCAGGTCCGGGTTGTCGTGCAGCCAGCGCAGCAGAATGCCCTCGGTGACAAAACAGATCCGGGTGCCCAGTTCGGTCATATCCTCAAAACGGACCTGGTAGCCGACCTTCTCACCGAGCGTGACGCTCATCTCCTCGGCCACCCGCCGGGCGACCGAGCGGGCGGCGACCCGGCGCGGTTGCAGCACGACGATCCGGCCCGTCCAGGCCGGGCGCTCGGCGAGCAGCATCTGGCAGACCTGGGTGGTCTTGCCCGAGCCGGTCGGGGCGACCAGGACGGTGAAAGGCTGTTGGGCCCATGCGTCGCGTAATTCATCACGCAGGGCCCAAATGGGAAGATTGTTTTGCACGCGCTTTCATTCTACTGATCCGATGAAACGGACTCCGGAAACGGTATCCCCGGATCCGCCGGGGATACCGTTTCCGGAAAGTACTCCGGTGTGGTTGAATGTGGCTTGACACCGTCCGGAATTGCCTCGATGATCGGGGGATGTTGCGCCGGCTCACCGGTGTTCCCAGGGAGGATGATTGTTGCGTTTTAACATGCGATATCGGGTGATAGTGATGCTGGCCGCGGCCCT
>JBDSIP010000351.1:0-4578 GCA_039917915.1 Thermoflexales bacterium | reverse complement strand
ATTGGGACCAGGCCACTTACATGCCGCCGGGAGGCGGGCCGGCCCGCGGCCGCCAATCCGCGACCCTTGGACGCCTGGCTCAGGAAAAGTTCGTAGACAAGGCGGTAGGGCAGCTCCTGGATGATCTTGAACCCTACGAGCGCAGCCTGCCTTTCGACGATGATGGCGCATCGCTCATCCGTGTCACGCGCCGGAACTATTTGAAATCCATCAAGGTTCCCCCCGCCTTTCTCGGCGAGTTCTACGCCCACGGGTCCGATTCGTTTATGGCCTGGACGGTGGCTCGGCCGGCAAACGACTTCAAGGCCGTCGTTCCCTATCTCGAAAAGACACTGGAATACTCGCGAAAGATGGCTGGCTTCTTCGCGCCGTACGAGCACATTGCCGACCCGCTCATCGACTTCGCCGATGATGGCATGCGTGCTTCGTCCGTGAGCGCCGTGTTTGGCCGCCTGCGCGAGCGCCTCGTCCCGATCGCGCGCCAGATTCTGGCCCAGACGCCGGCTGATGACAGTTGTCTCAAACAGCCGTATCCCGAGGACTTGCAGCTCGCGTTCGGGCACAAAGTCGTGGAGAAAATGGGTTACGACTTCAAGCGCGGCCGGCAGGACAAGACCCATCATCCATTCTGCACAACGTTTTCAGTCGGCGATGTGCGGATCACCACCCGGATCAAGCCCAACGACCTGTCCGAGGCCCTGTTCAGCACCATGCACGAAGCCGGGCACGCGATGTACGAGCAAGGCGTCAATCCGGGCTACGAGGCTTCACCCCTGCAAGGCGGCACATCTGCCGGCGTGCACGAGAGCCAGAGCCGCACCTGGGAAAACCTGGTCGGCCGCAGCTGCGAATTCTGGTCCCACTTCTATCCGCAGCTCCAGTCTGCATTTCCAGCCCAACTCGGTTCCGTCAGCGCCGACGCCTTCTATCGCGCGATCAACAAGGTTGAGCGCTCACTGATTCGGACCGACGCCGATGAGGTGACTTACAACCTGCACGTGATGATTCGCTTCGACTTGGAGCTTCTGCTGCTGGAAGGGAAGCTGAGCATCGCCGAGCTGCCCGAGGCCTGGAATGCGCGCTATCAAAGCGACCTTGGCATCGTCGCGCCCGATAACAAGGACGGCTGCCTGCAGGATGTGCACTGGTATGCCGGCTTGATCGGCGGCAGTTTTCAGGGCTACACCCTTGGCAACATCCTGAGCGCGCAACTGTTTGCCGCGGCGGAGCGGGCGCGTCCGAGCATCCGCGCCGAGATTGGGCAGGGCGCATTCGGGACGCTGCATACCTGGCTGCGCGACAACATCTACATTCACGGCAGCAAATACACCGCGAATGAGCTCATCCAGCGCGTCACGGGCGGCCCGCTCGATGTCGAACCTTACATCGCCTATCTTCGCGCCAAATACGGCGGGCTATACGCGCTCGCCTAACCGATAAACACAAGCTGACTCCCGCGCCTGGGATTGGGGAATCGGCTTGTGGCATTGTCTTGTTGATTCAGGACAGTTCAGTTTGCCTGGCCCGCACGGCCACGAGACATTTCTCGAGCGTTTCATCCTGGGTGAGGCCGGTTGAGTCAATCCGAATGGCGTCCGGCGCGCGCCGGAGGGGCGACTCGGTCCGCTCGCTGTCGAGGCGGTCACGTTCGCGCATGGAGGCAAGCACGTCTTCGTAGCCGCTCTCCCGGCCGCGGACGAGAAGTTCGGCGTGCCGCCGCATCGCGCGCTCCTCCACGGTCGCGGTGAGATAGATCTTCACTTCGGCCCGAGGCAGCACAACCGTTCCGATGTCACGTCCAACCATGACGAGATTGCCCGGCGCCGCGATTCGACGTTGTTGCTCGACCATGGCCGCCCGCACACCCCGATTGGCGGATGGGATTGAGACGCTGGCGTCAACCGCTGGGGACCGCAACTCCCATGTGACATCTTCGCCATCCAGCAAGACCGTGGCCTGCCGTCCATCGTCCTCGGTAGGCTGCTTAACCTCGATGACTACCTTGCGGCTGATATCGGTCAGCATGGGTTCTTCGTCAAGCGGAATACCACGGCGCAAGGCGGCGATTGTGACCGCCCGATACATCACGCCCGTGTCGAAGTAGAGGAAACCGAGCGTGAGCGCAAGAGCTGCGCCCACGGTGCTCTTCCCGGAACCCGCCGGCCCATCGATGGCGATTCTCATGCCTCCCCCTTGAGTGCAGCGATTTCGTCTGGGGTCAGGAGGCGCCACTTGCCGGGTGCGAGGTCTCCCAACTTCAGGGTCCCGATCCGGATTCGCTGTAACTCGAGCACGGGGTGCCCAACCGCCCGCGCAACACGCTTGATCTGGCGCTTGCGTCCTTCGCGCAGGCGGACCGCCAGCCATGTTGCGCCAGGGATGCCCGGACCATCAATCAGCTTGACCTTCGCGGGCGCAGTCGGCCGCGTGTCACCGTCCAACAGTATTCCCTGCCGCCATTGCGAGAGCGCATGGTCGGTGGGCACGCCATCGACCAGAACCCGATACTCCTTCTCGTGCTCATACTTTGGGTGGGTGAGGGTGTAGGCGAGCTCACCGTCATTGGTCAGCAGCAGCAGACCGGTGGCATCGACGTCCAGGCGTCCGACCGGAAACAGCCGCGCCCCAGTCTCAACCAAATCGAGCGCGCTTCGGGCGTCCGCGACGCCCCGGTCTGAGATATAGCCGGCCGGTTTGTTCAGCGCAATGTAGATCACCGGCGCCTGGGCCGCCACAGGTTTGCCGTCCACCCGGATGTCTTCCGTGCCGGTGAGCTCCATGTTAAATGTCAGGGGGGCGCCGTCGACGGTCACTCGATTTGCCTTGATCAGCTCTTCGCACGCCCGCCGCGATCCGAGCCCGGCCGCCGCAAGATAACGTTGCGGTTTCATCGTTCCGTCGGCGCTTCTGATCGCGCGTCGCTCAAGTCCGGCATCTTGGTGTCGAGCGGCAAGAGGGCTTGTTCGGCTGGATCGGGATCGCGGGGCGGTCCCAGGGCCTGTGGCGCATCCGTGACCGGCAGGGTCTCGAGGTGCTCGACCGCCGGAAGCTCGTGGGTGCCCTTCAGTCCAAAATATTGCAGAAAATCAAATGAGACGCCAAATCGCATCGGATGGCCAACGGTGTCGGCGCGGCCCAGCTCCTGCACCAGATTGCGCGCCTCGAGCGTTGCCATGACCCCGTCGCAGTTCACCCCGCGCAGCATTTCGATTTGGGGTTTGGTGATCGGCTGGCGATAGGCGATGATGGCGAGCGTCTCCAGCGCCGCGGTCGACAGGCGATTGGTTGACTCGAGGCCCAGGAACCGCTGCACCCGCTCAGCAGCTTCGGGCGCGGTCACGAGCTGGACTTTATTGCCCTGGCGCTGAATGCGCACGCCTCGGCTGCCGAAAGCAGTGTTGAGCGCTTCAAGCGCCGACTCGACATCTTGTACGCTGGCATCAAGCGCGGTTGCGATCGCCGAGACCGGCGCTGGCTCGCCTGCGGCGTACAGGATGCTCTCAACCAGCGCGGAGAGCGAAATGGCAGCGCTGCTTGACACGGTTACTTTTCAACGCTCCCGGCGGTGTTGTCGGCGCCGTCGCGTTTCTTGGCCCCAAATAGCGCGCGCCCGGCAGGCGCGGGAGCTTTCACCTTCGTGGGTTTGATGATGACGTGCGGCTTGTCCTGCATCTTCAGCCCAAGCTGGTCCTGCGCAATTGCGCGGACGCCCGCTGCAATCTCGTCTCCCTTGGCCAGCACGTCCACTGTATCGGGCGTCATCGCCTCGATGTGCGCGGTCAGGCTTGGGCCACGGGTTGCCACCCGAACCTTGGCCGAGAGCACGTCCGGCATGGCAACGACGCCCGCCAGAATCTTCTTCTCAACCGAAGCGGTCGTAACCCGGACCTTGCCGCCAGTAGCCTTTGTCACCTCAATTGTGCTGGATCGGGGCGACCGCAATTCTAGAAACAATAACCCGCCGATCAGCGCAGCAAAGGTCAGGGCGAGCGGCGCACGCGCCATGAATCGGGCCAGGCCGTCGGTCCCGGGAAAGAAGCTTGTGTGAAAGCCCGCTGCCAGACCGTTCACGGCGGCCAGGGCCGTTTGCGGGAACAGAATTGCGATCAACCCGGTGATGAACCCGATGATCAAGGTGACGATGGCGAAGATCTTGTTGAAAGTGTTCATGGTGTCGCTCCACGCGCCGATGGGATTGTACCGCCGTGTCAGGGCCAGACGATTCGAGTCTGTTTCGCCGTCATCGCCCATAGACGCTCCTGCGCGACTTCGTCCTGCGCTGCCTCGGACGTGGATGCCAGCTTGCTCCGGTTGTAATAGCCGCCCGTCTCGCCGGCGACCTTGGGCGAGGACGCCAGAAAGACGGACGTGGCGGCCCCTTTTTCGGCGCTGATGGCGAAGATCTTCCAAATCGTACCCATGAACGCCGTCGCCAGTCCGCCGTTATTCTTGGCGAATCCAGTTGCGACCCCGCCAGGGTGCAGAGAATTGGCCGTTACAGGTGTTCCGGCCAAACGGCGAGACAGAGCGTTGGTGAACATCACGTTCGCCAGCTTGGACTGCGAGTACGCGGCGAAC
>JBDSIP010000350.1:0-5237 GCA_039917915.1 Thermoflexales bacterium | reverse complement strand
GTATTCCGCGGCGAAGCCGCGGAATACCGATTCCGGTAACTCTGTTGGAAGTTCCAATTCAAGAGGAGTGATCGATGTCACACAAACTGAACGCGACCACGATGACCAGCCTGATCGCGGCAGCCTTGCTCGCTGCCTGCGCCGGCGCCCCCGCCCCGGCGCCCACGACTGCGCCCGCCCCGCCGGCCGCGTCCACGACGGCGCCCGCCCCGGCCAAGCCCACCGACGCGCCGGCCCCGGTAAAACCCACCGACGCGCCCAAGCCGACCGAGGCCCCGAAGCCCGCCAACGTCCCCGAGCTCACCTATCATTTCGTCACCTTCAAGGGCACCGACGCCCAGGCCGTCGAAGATGAAGTCAACAAGATTCTCATCCCAAAGATCGGCGCGAAACTGAAGTTCAAGACGTATGGCTTCAGCGATGCCGGCCAGAAAATCAACCTCATGCTGCAAGCCGGTGAACCCTGCGACCTGGTGGCCGTCAGCAGCTTTGTGCCGTATCTCCCGGCCGTCGCCACCGGCGGACTGCGGCCGCTGGATGACCTGTTGACCAAGAATGCGCCAAACCTGTGGGCGCGCTACAAGCCCGAATGGTGGAACGCCGCGCGTGTCAACGGCAAAATTTACAACGCCTTCAACTACACCGGCTGGACGAGCTACGCCGGATTTTGGATGCGCTCCGATCTGATCGACAAGTACAAGTTCGATTGGAAGAACACCAAGAAATGGGAGGACTGGGAGCCGCTGTTCGACAACATCGTGAAGAACGAAAAAGGTGTGACCCCCCTGCTGTCATCCGATGTGTGGGGCCAGGTCTGGTTCGGCACCTATTGGGGCTATGACCCGATCGACGACGCGATCGGAAGCGGCCGCGGCGGTACATTGCTCGGGGCAAAGGTTGGCGACAAGGCCCGCAAGGTGCAGTTGGTTCTCGATCTGCCTGACTACAAGGACGCCCTGGCGCTGGCCCGGCGCTGGTACACCAAGGGTTACTTCGACAAGGATGTCGTGCCCGACAACGACATGATCGCCAAGCGCGGCCAACTGCAATACGGCGGGTTTATGTTCCCTGGCACCGGCGACTTTTCGACCAAGTCAATGGCCGACGCCGAATGGAAGGCCATTCCGATCTACACCCAGCACCTGCAGCCCAAGACCCTCCTGACCACCGGCATCGGCCGCACCGGCACCGCCGTCTGCGCCACGTCCAAGAACCCCGAACTCGCGGTCAAGTACATCGAGGAAGTGAACCAGAACGTGCAGCTCTACAACCTGTTGAACTTCGGCATCGAAGGCAAGCACTGGGAGTTCAAGGACAAGGCAAACAAGGTCATCGGTCTGCCCGCAGGCGTGACCAATGACACCGTCACCTGGCTGCCCAACACCTACTGGCAGTTCGGCGACCGGCGCCAGTTGTATCTCACCGATCCGACCGACATCGGGGTGTGGGGGCGGGTCGACAAGGGCATCGCTGAATCCGATGTCTCGCCTGTGATGGGCTTCACCTTCAACCGCAAGCCGGTCGAGAAGGAGATCGCCCAGGTCAACACCGTGGCCAAGGAATACGAAGGCCTGAATCGCGGCCGCTTCGACAATGTCGACGCGAAACTGGCCGAGTACAAGACGAAACTTAAGGAAGCCGGCATTGATAAGATCATTGCCGAGATGCAAACCCAGATTGATGCCTGGGCGGCGACCCTGCCCAAATAGCCCATCGATTCAAGGCCGGATGGCGGGGCGCAACGCCTCGCCATCCGGAAACGTGTTCGAAACGCATGAAAATCCTCATCCTCGGCGGGACCGGTCTCATCAGCACCCGCATCACCCAGCAACTGTGCGCGCGCGGCGATGACGTGTGGCATTACAACCGCGGCAAGCGCGGGCTCGGGTTTGGCGGATTGCCGATCGACGAGGCGGTCACCACGGTCCTCGGCGATCGCAAGGATGTCGCCGGGTTCGAAGCCCAGATCATGGCCCTGCCCGCTTTTGACTGCGTGATGGACATGATCGGGTTCACCCCCGCAGACGCCGAGAGCGACGCGCGCGCCTTTGCCGGGCGCTGCGGCCACTTCATCTTCTGCAGCACAGTCGATGTGTATGCCCATCCGCATCCGACAGGCGGGCTGCCGTATCGCGAGGACGCCCCCCAGTTCGGGCGCAACCAGTACGCGGCAGACAAAGTCCAGTGCGAGGCAATCCTGCGCGCGGCCCAGGCGCGCGGCGATTTCGCCGTCACCATCATCCGGCCCGCGGCGACGTACGCCGAGGGCGCGGGTATTCTGGATTCGTTGCGGGGCCGCCCGACCTACATCGACCGGCTGCGCAAGGGAAAGCCCATCATCGTCCACGGCGATGGCCAGTCGCTATGGTGCTCGTGCCACGCCGACGATGTCGCCCGCGCCTTCGCGCATGCGGCCGGTAACCCAATCACTTTTGGGCGGAGCTATCACGCGACGGGCGAAGAGTGCGTGACCTGGAACCAGCACCACCAGACCGTTGCGCGGGCCATCGGCGCGCCCGAGCCCAAATTCGTCCACATCCCGACCGACGCCCTGGCCCGCCTCTTGCCGAGCGGGCAGTTGAGCGATGCCGCACACTGGACCCTGACGAACTTTCAGTTCAACAACATCTTTGATAATGCCGCTGCCCGGCGCGATTTGGATTTCCGTTATACAGTGGCCTGGGCCGAGGGTGCCCGGCGACTGGTGGCCTGGCTGGATGCCCACGGCCGGGTGGCCGAAAGCGACGCCGACGCCTTTGACGATCGCCTGATTGCTACCTGGGAGCGGCTAACCGCCGGATTGGACCAACCGTGATAAAACCCCTTCGATTCGCCGTCTTTGGCGCCGGCTTCTGGGCGCGTTACCAACTGGGCGCATGGCGCGAACTTCCCGGCGCCGAGTGCGTGGCGATCTACAACCGCACCCGGGCCAAAGCCGAAGCGCTCGCCCGCGAGCTTGGCGTCCCCGGCGTCTACGACGATCCAGAGCGGCTCATCGACGAGGCGAAACCTGACTTCATTGACATCATCACCGATCCGGATACCCATTCGCGCTTTGTCCATCTTGCCGCGGCGCGGGGTGTGCCCGTCATCTGCCAGAAGCCCATGGCGACGAGTCTGGCTGAAGCTGAATCGATGGTCGGCGCGTGCCGCGCCGCCGGGGTGCCGATGTTTGTCCACGAGAATTTCCGCTGGCAGACGCCGATACGCAATCTAAAGCGTCTGCTCGATGAGGGCCACATCGGCAGGCCGCACCGCGCCCACATCAACATGGTCTCGGGCTTCCCGGTGTTCAAGAACCAGCCCTTCCTGGCCGACCTCAAGCAGTTTGTGATGACCGATGTGGGTAGCCATGTGCTCGACATTGCGCGTTTCCTGTTTGGCGAGGCCGAAACGGTGTATTGCCAGACCCGCCGCACCCTTGATTTCATCCAGGGCGAAAACGTGGCGACCGTGCTGATGAAGATGGGGCCCGACGCCGCCATCGTCATCGTCAACATGGGCTATGCCCAGAACCCGCTCGAGCGCGAGTGCTTTCCCGAGACCCTGATCCACATCGAAGGCGCGCTCGGCGCGCTTGAGTTGTATCCCGATTTCCGGATTCACATGACGACCCGGGCCGGGACGCTGATCAATCGCTATCCGCCGCCGCGCTACGCCTGGGCCGATCCCGACTACGACGTCGCGCATGCGAGCGGCGTGCCCTGCAATGCGAATATCCTCGCCGCCCTGCGCGGCGAGGGCGTGGCAGAAACAACGGGCGAAGACAACCTCAAGACGGCGCGCCTGATCTTTGCGGCCTATGACTCGGCCGAGCGCAACACCGTGGTGTCATTTTGACCAGCCAGTCGGAACCGGACATCCTGCATCGGCTGTTCTCGTTGAAGGGCAAGACCGCCCTGATCACGGGCGCGGGCGGCGGGATCGGGCGTGCTCTGGCGGTGGCCTTTGCCGAGGCCGGCGCGCTGGTTGGCGCGCACAATCGCAGCCAGGCTGCGCTGGACGAAACGGCCCGCCAGATCGAGCGCGCCGGCGGGACGGTGAAATGCTTGAACGGAGACCTGGCCGAGTCCGCAACCTGCGCAACGCTGGTGGCCGAGGCGCACGCGACGTTGGGTCGGCTTGATATTCTGGTCAACTGCGCGGGAATGAACCGCCGCATGCCGATCGCCGAGGTCACCCCGGAGGACTTCGACACGATTATGGCCGCCAACTTGCGCAGCGCGTTCTTTGTGTCGCAGGCCGCCCAGGTCGTCATGCGCGCGCAGGGCGGCGGCAAGATCATCAACATCGGTTCGCTCACCACACTCATGGGCCTGGGCGACGTGAGCGTGTACGGTCTGACCAAAGCGGGCCTGGGCCAGCTCACCAAAACCATGGCGCTGGAATGGGCGCGCGACAACATCCAGGTCAACTGTCTTGCCCCCGGTTTCATCGACACGCCGCTGACCCATGCGTCGATTTGGGGTGATGACAAGAAACGAACCTGGGTTCTGGATCGCACACCGGCCAAACGCCCCGGGTTGCCCGAGGACCTTGTCGGCGTGGCGCTGCTCCTGGCTTCGCCCGCGTCGGCCTTCATCACCGGGCAGACGATCGCCGTCGATGGGGGATACCTGGCGGGAGGGTGGTGGGATGCCTGAGCTGCAGGCGAGCGCCCGCGCGCCCGCAAAGGTGATCCTGTTTGGCGAGCATGCGGTCAACCGCGGGCAGATGGGCATCGCTGCCGGTGTCGGTCTGTTCGCCCGCTGCAGCCTTCTGCTCGATGGCACGGTGTATCTCTTTGAAGGCGCGGGAGAACAGCAGGAAGCTGCCCGCGCCGGGATACTCGCGCTGCGTCGTGACGTCGACGCGTGGCGCGAATCATCGAACTTCGAGGCCATTCGCCGCCTCGCGCGCGAAGACTTCTTTGCGCCCCAGAAATACATCATCGCCCACGCCTTTGGCGATGATTTGCCGCCTGGACTCGAGGCGCGATTCGAGAGCGAGATCCCGCCCTCGTCCGGCCTGGGTTCGGGCGGCGCGGCCTTTGCCGCCCTGGCCGGCGCGCTGGCCCAACTGCGCGCCGAGATCAATCCGCAAACGATTGGCGAGTGGGCCTGGTTGGGCGATGTCATCGCCCACGGCGGAGTCGCTTCGGCGCTCGACAGCCAGACCTCGCTGCATGGCGGTGTGATTCGCTACACCCGCGAAGGGTGGGGCGAGCCCATCCCGTTCGATCCAGCGTTGACCCTGGT
>JBDSIP010000349.1:0-3693 GCA_039917915.1 Thermoflexales bacterium | reverse complement strand
CCTTGCCCATCTCGCTGATTTCGACCGTTATGCAGGTAATCCCCAGCTCCTCGTAGAACGCCTGGGTGACCGGGCAATTCGCCGGCATCAGGATCTTGCGCGGCCCGAGGGTGACAAAGTTAAGCGCATAGCCCGCCTTCGCCTCTTCCTCATCCGGAATCCACACCACCCGATAGCCGTTCGCCTTCAGCGCGTCCACCGCCCGGTGCGGCAGACGGGTCGGCCAGCCGATGGCCAGATCGGCGTCAACGATCCGCAGCGTTCCCATCAGGTGCATCGTGCCGAAGGGCAGATCAACCTGGATGGCCTCGGCGCCGATGACGCCAAGGATCGCTTTGATCTGGGCAAAGGCCGCATCGTTGGTCCGCACCCCGCGCGCCACGAGGGCCAGGGTCGGAGTCACCCAGGTCAGATCGGCGCCCTCGAACGTGCCATGCCCGCTGATGCTGGCCAGGATCGGCATGCCCATCCCCGCGATCACCCGGGCCGCCCAGCGCTCCTCGCCGGCCCGCACGACGCTGGCCGGCCGGGCGACGATCGCCCCGGCCGGCGTCATTACAAACACGTCAGCCATGAACATTTGGTTTGGCGTCGGCGTGCCGGGGTGCTCAAGCCCGATGACCTCCACCCCGTACTCACGATAGGCCTGGGCCATCGCGTCGTGCTGGGCCTGGGCCAGCGCCAGGTCGAGCGGGGCCAGCATCTGGGCGGCGTTGAAGTCGGTCTGCGAGATCGCGATCTCGGCGCCGGGGCGGTGCAGAAGCACCTTGCGCAATGGCATGAACTCACTGTCGATTCCGCATTCGGCCCAGACCGTGCCGATCTCGTCACTGAGGGACTGGGCGCGTGGTTGCCAGCCGGTGCCGCCGTAGGCCGCGTTTTGGGTTGGGTTTTTCATAAAACCGAGCTCCCGACAGGGCTGATGTCCAGCGCCCAGGCCCGGGCGGGCAGGCCGGCCGCGCCAAACGCCGCCACCATCGCCGCGCCGATCGCCTCATGCCCGACGCGGGCAAAGGCCAGCAAGCCGGGACCTGCCCCGCTCAGGGAGACCGCGATCGCGCCGGCGTCCAACGCCGCAAGCCGGGCCGCTGCCGCGCCCGGGATGCGCGGCAGGCGATAGGGCTCGTGGATCCGGTCGCCCATCGCCCGGGCCAGCAGCGCGTCGTCGTGGTTGCGCAGGGCCTCGATCACCAGCATCGCCCGCCCGATGTTGAAAATCGCGTCCGCGCGTGAATACGACTTGGGCAGCGCCGCGCGGGCCTCGCTGGTCGGGAAGATGAACTCGGGCACGCACACCGCCACCCGCATCGGGGCAATGGGCAGGCGGTCGGTCAGCACTTCGCCATCCTGGTTTGTCACCACGATCAGCCCGCCCAACAAGGCCGGGGCGACGTTGTCGCCATGGCCCTCGATCTCGACCGCTCGGGCCAGGATCGAACCCTGTGCCTCGTCGAGCGCAAAACCAATCTCCGCCCAGGCGCGGGCCAGGAGCAGCCCGCCCAGGATCGCGGTCGAGCTCGAGCCCAGCCCGCTCCCGCACGGCACCTGGTTGTGGCAGGCCAGGACATACCCGACACCAGGCCCGGGCAGCAGATCGGCCCGGCCCATCCGCGCCCATTCGCCCACCAGCGTCTCGGCCACGATGTTGCTGGCATCCAAGGGAATGACACCAGAACCTTCGCCCTCCACCGTCACGCGGATGCCGCCGCCGGGCGCCGCGCTGAGGGCGAACTCGTTCCATAGGTCGAGGGCGACGCCCATGCAGTCGAAGCCCGGCCCGAGGTTGGCCGAGGTCGCGGGCACGCGGACGCGCAGGCTGCGGCTCATGACAGCGAGAGTAGGCCCAGCAGCGCGTCGATGCGCGGCTCGATGGTGACCGGCTCGGCCGCGCCCTTGATGGCCGTGTCCGGATCCTTGAGGCCGTGCCCAGTCAGGACCGCCACAACGCGCTGGCCGTCGAGATCGAGCCAGCCCTCGCGCATGCCCTTGGCCATCCCGGCCAGGCCGGCGGCCGAAGACGGCTCGCAGAACACGCCCTCCAGCCGGGCGACCTGTCGATACGCGGCCAGGATCTCCGCGTCGCTGACGGCGGTGATCTCGCCGTCGGATTCGTCCAGGGCGAGCAGGGCCTCGTTCCAACGAGCCGGATTGCCGATCCGGATCGCGGTCGCGATCGTCTCGGGCTTCTCGATGACCCGGCCGTGCACGATCGGCGCGCTGCCGGCCGCCTGGGCGCCCAGCACGCGCGGACGCGCGTTCGTCAGGCCGTCGTTGAAATACTCGGTGAAGCCCAGCCAGTAGGCGGTGATGTTGCCCGCGTTTCCAACGGGCAAAGCCAGCCAATCCGGCGCGGCGCCGAGGGCGTCGACGACTTCAAAGGCGGCCGTCTTCTGCCCTTGCAGCCGGGCCGGGTTGATCGAGTTGACCAGCGCGATGGGCGCTCGCTCGGCCGCCTCGCGGACCATCCGCAGCCCGTCGTCAAAGTTGCCGTTGATGGCGATGACCTGCGCGCCGTAACTCAGCGCGCCGGCCAGCTTGCCGGCCGCGATCTTGCCGTCCGGGACCAGCACCACGCACTTCAGTCCGGCCCGCGCGGCATACGCCGCGGCCGAAGCGGCCGTGTTGCCGGTGCTGGCGCAGATCACCGCCTTTGCCCCGTCGGCGACGGCCTGGGTGATCGCCGCCGTCATCCCGCGGTCCTTGAACGAGCCGGTCGGGTTGGCGGCCTCGAACTTGAGAAACAGCTCGAACTCGGCTTTGCCCTGACCCAGCGCTCGGGCGAGGGCCGGGGCGGGGATCAGCGGGGTGTTGCCCTCGAACAGCGTAACCGGCGCGACGGACTGGGTGATCTGGACGCGGTCGCGGTAGTGGGTGATGACGCCCGGCCAGGCAGCCGTTGCGGTGAGCGGGGATGGCATGCTCGTGATTTTACGTGACGCCACGGCCATCGCACCCAGGGCAGCGCCCCTGGGAGAAGGCCCGCCCTCATATCAGCCAGGGGCATCGCCCCTGGGAGAAGGCGCCCCGGACCGCGTTTCACACTGTCAACACCAGACTCACCGGGCAGTGATCGGACCCCATCACTTCATCATGGATGTCCGCATCGACAACGTTGTCTAGAAGATCCGGGGTGACGAGGAAGTAGTCCAGCCGCCAGCCGATGCCCTTGGCCCGCGCGCCGGTGCGTTGATCCCACCACGAATATTTGACGGCGTCGGGGCGCTTATGGCGGAAGGTGTCGATCAGCCCGGCCCGGAAGAACTCGCCCATGGCCTCGCGCTCCTCGGGCAGAAAGCCCGAGGTCTTGGCGTTCTCTTTTGGCCGGGCGATATCGATTTCGGCGAAAGAGGTGTTGACGTCGCCGCAGGCGATGACTGAGCGGCCCTGCTGGCGGTAGCCGTCGACGACTTCGAGAAAGCGGGTGTAGAAGGCCAGCTTGTGCTGGACCCACTCCGGTCCGCGCCCGCCGTTGGGGAAGTAGATGTTGAAGAATACAAACGGATCGAACTCAGTGACGAGAGTCCGGCCTTCGTGATCGAAGCGCGCATCGCCCAGCCCGACGATGGTCTTGCGTACCGGGAGGCGGGCGTAGGTGCCGACCCCGCTGTAGCCCTTCTTCTCGGCCGAGGCGAAGGCGCTGGTGTAGCCGGCCGGCACGCGCAGCCGCTCGGAGAGCTGGTCCGGGCTGGCCTT
>JBDSIP010000348.1:0-5248 GCA_039917915.1 Thermoflexales bacterium | reverse complement strand
CTCTGCCTGTTGAGTGCCCGAGATGGGTTCGTTGAAACGTGTCGACAACAACACCACTTTGTTGTCTTGCGACATATTGGCCAGAAGGTCGACGTCCTTTTTCCAATTTGCCTCGGATTTGTACTCGTTTGTCTTTGAGATCGGCGCGCGCAAGAAACGCTCGACGTAGGCCCCGTCCGCGATGGCGGCCAGATCCTGCGCTTCGGTCGGGCGCGCGCTGAACGCGGCGCCGTCTTCCCAGGCATAGCCACTGATGATCAGGAGTTTGTCCGGGACACGGGCCCGAATTGCGCGCAGCAGACCATCGACGGCATCGCGGCGTTGCTGGTCGGTGAAAGCCTTGGTTGTGGTGAAGATCGGTGAAGCGCTCGCCCGAATGAGTTCGTCCCCGACACCGTCCAAAATGACACCGTCGAAACCGCGCGCGGCAATTGCGACGCGATCCGCAATCTGCGCCCGGACATCCGCGTTGCGAATGTTCAGGACCGCGGCATCGCCACCTGGCGCCAGCGCAACTTTTCCGTCTTTGTCATACAGCAGGTATCCGGGATTCGACGCGCGTGTTTCACTGATGACCCGGGCAAAACCTGAATAGACCTGCTGCGAAGCCAGCGTCACCAGACGCAGATTTGTTTTCCTCAGCTCGATGGCATCCGCTCCGGCAGCCAAATCGACGGTTCCCGTGAAGTTCCGCCCAACCCGATCACTCCATACACCCACCGTTGCCGAGGTGTCCACCGGAAAGGTCTTCGGCGCCGAAGTCGGTGGCAGCAGGGTTGGGGCAGCGACCGGAGCCAGGGTCGCGGTTGGCGTCGCCCGCGGCAGCGGGCCAGCCGTCACAAACGCGACGGGGGACGGGATGAGGCTCTGCAGCGGGACCGGTGCGGGAAGATTCCCGCACCCAGCCAGCGCAATAGCCACAAACGCCGCAATCGCGCCTGCCGGGCGCGCGAACACACCTGGTCTCATGCTTCGCCCATGATACCCGCCGGTCAAAGCCCGATCGCGTCGCGGAACTTTTCGAAAAAGCCCTTCTCTTGCTGCGGGATGACGTCGTGGCCCAGAGTCTTGGCGAGCTCCTGAAACAGTCTGCGCTGGTCGGCGGTAAGTGAAGGCGGAACCGTCACCGTGATCAGCACAACCTCGTCGCCGCGCGCCGAGCGCCGGAGATGCGGGACGCCTTTGCCTTTGATCCGGAAGACCGTGCCGCTTTGGGTGCCGGGCGGGATGGCGAGCCGATCCTTGCCATCGATCGTCGGGACCTCAATTTCGTCACCCAACGCGGCCTGCGCGATGTTGATCGGCAACTCGACAATAATGTCGTTTTCCTTGCGCCGGAAGTACGCGTGCGGGGCGACGTTGACGACCACATACAGATTTCCCGCCGGGCCGCCATTGCCGCCTGGTTCGCCTTCGCCGTTCAGCCGAATCTGGGTGCCGTTGTCGACCCCGGCCGGGATGTTGACCGCGATCTTGCGCGTGCGCCGAACCTGCCGGCGTCCACCGCACTCCTTGCAGGGCACCGAGATGACCTCGCCATTGCCGCCGCAAGTCGGACACGTCGTCACATTGACAAACGAGCCCAGAATGCTCTGCTGCATCCGGCGCACTTCGCCCGTGCCGTTGCAGGTTTTGCAGCGTTGGGGGGTCGTGCCAGGTTCCGAGCCGTTGCCCGTGCAGCGCTGGCAGGTCTCGTTGCGGACGACCTCGATCTCTTTCTGCGCCCCGAAGACGGCTTCGGAAAACTCCAGGCGGATGTCATAGCGCAGGTCGGCCCCCCGCCGCGGGCTGCGGCGCTGTTGCGCGCCGGCGGTCCGGGCGAAGCCGCCGAAGAATTCGCTGAAGATGTCGTTGATGTCGCCGAAGCCCTCAAAGCCGGCGCCAGGGCCGCCGGGACCCGAGCCCATCGACGAGTGCCCATACCGGTCATAGGCCGCCCGCTTCTGGTCATCGCTCAGGACCTCGTAGGCTTCGTTGATTTCTTTGAAGCGCGACTCGGCATCGGTGGCCTTGTTGACGTCCGGATGGTACTGGCGCGCCAGCCTGCGGAACGCCTTCTTCACATCGTCGGCGCCCACATCTTTGGCTACGCCTAAAACTTCGTAATAGTCGCGCTTGGTTGACATGCCATCCATCCCGGCGCGTGCCCCTCCACGTGGAGAGGCACGCGCCAGGCAATTTGCTTACTTCTGCTCGCGAAACTCGCCCTCGACGACGTCATCGCCATCGTTGGGCTTCTCGCCCGCGGCCGCGGCGTCGCCCGGGGTGGGCTCGGCCTGTTGATACATCGCCGCGCCGATGTTGCCAAACAGCGTCTTCAGCGCCTCGGTCTCGCGCCGCATGGCCTCAGTGTCGGTCCCAATGATGGCCGCCCGCACATCCTTGATCTTGCCTTCGAGCTCGGTCTTCTTGTCGGCCGGGACCTTGTCGCCGCTCTCGCGCAAGAACTTCTCGGCCTGATAGGCCGCGCTGTCGCCCTCGTTATGGGCCTCGACCTGATCGCGTTTGTTCTTGTCCTCGGTCGCGTGGGCCTGGGCTTCCTTGACCATCTGCTCGATCTCCTCCTTGCGAAGGCCCGACGAGGGCTGAATGGTGATATGGGCGGTCTTGCCGGTCGCCTTGTCGGAGGCCGACACGTTCAGAATGCCGTTCGCATCGATGTCGAAGGAGACTTCGATCTGAGGCACGCCCCGCGGGGCGGGCGGAACGCCGTCCAGGATGAATTTGCCCAACGATTTATTGTCAGTCGCCATCTGGCGTTCGCCCTGCACAACGTGGATTTCCACGCTCGTCTGCATGTCGCTGGCGGTGCTGAAGATCTGGCTCTTCTTGGTCGGCACGGTGGTATTGCGCTCGATCAGGGGCGTCGAAATGCCGCCCAGGGTCTCGATGCTGAGACTCAACGGGGTTACGTCCAGCAGCAGCACATCCCGGACTTCGCCGCCCAGCACGCCGGCCTGAATCGCGGCGCCAACCGCCACAACCTCATCCGGGTTCACGCTGCGGTTGGGCTCGCGCCCGAACATCTTGCGCACCGCTTCCTGCACGGCCGGCATGCGGGTCATGCCGCCGACGAGGACGACCTCGTTGACCTTGCTCGAGTCGATCCCGGCATCGGCCATGGCCTGCTTGCAGGGCGTCATGCTCTTCTGGATCAGATCCTCGGTCAACTGCTCCAGGCGCGAACGCGTGAGACGGTAGACCAGATGCTTGGGACCGCTGGCATCGGCGGTGAGATAGGGCAGGTTGATCTCGGTCTCCATGGTCGAGGAGAGCTCGATCTTGGCCTTCTCGGCCGACTCGCGCAGACGCTGCAGGGCCTGCCGATCGTTCTTGAGATCGATCCCGTTCTCCTGCTTGAAGACCTCGATCAGATGATTCATCACCCGCATGTCGAAGTCGTCGCCGCCCAGGAAGGTGTCGCCGTTGGTCGACTTGACCTCGAACACGCCATCGCCGACGTCGAGCACGCTCACGTCAAAAGTGCCGCCGCCCAGGTCGTAGACGACGATGGTCTCATCCTTCTTCTTCTCGAGGCCATAGGCCAGCGAGGACGCGGTCGGCTCGTTGATAATGCGCAACACTTCCAGCCCGGCGATCTTGCCGGCATCCTTGGTGGCCTGGCGCTGAGCGTCGTTGAAGTAGGCCGGGACGGTGATGACGGCCTGGGTGACCGTAGCCCCCAGATACGCCTCGGCATCGGCTTTGATCTTCTGCAGGATCATCGCGCTGATCTCCTGCGGCGAGTATTCCTTGCCACCCATGATGACCCGCACATCGCCGTTCGGGGCGGCCACGACCTTGTAAGGGACGACCTTGAGGGCGCGCTGCACCTCGGCGTCGCTGAATTTGCGGCCCATGAAGCGCTTGACCGAGAAGATCGTGTTCTCGGCGTTGGTGACGGCCTGGCGCTTGGCCACCTGACCGACGATGCGCTCGCCATTCTTCGGGTTGACCGCCACGACGGACGGGATCAGACGCCCGCCCTCGGCGCTGGCGATGACGGTCGGCTCTCCGCCTTCCATGATGGCGACGACGCTGTTCGTCGTGCCGAGGTCGATTCCAATGATTTTGCCCATGATTCTTGTGTGAAGATTTCCGTGTATTTGCTACCGAACGCTGGCGCCGCATTGCGCGGCATCAGCCGTCGTATTTTGCTATCTGGCCACCCTGACCAGCGCCGGCCGGAGTACGCGGTCGCCCAGTTTGTAGCCGCGCTGAAGTTCCTCGATCACATGCCCGCTTTCGACGCCGCCGGCGTCATCGTGGCTGACGGCCTCGTGCGTGTTCGGGTCGAATGCGTCGTTGGGGCTGACCTCAACCGCCTTGACACCTTCGGATTCGACGATGGCCTGCATCTTGCGCGCGATCAGCATCACCCCGCCAATCCAGGTCATGTGCTGGAGGCTTTCGGGGAGGGTCTTGACCGCCCGGTTGAAGTCGTCAAGTACGGGCAGGAGCTTCGAAATGAGCCCCACCGTGGCGTAGGCCCGAAGGTTGGCAGCTTCCGCTTCCTGCCGCTTCTTGAAGTTGGAAAACTCGGCAACGGCCCGCAGCCAGCCGTCTTTGTTTTTCGCGGCTTCGGCCTGCGCTTCGGCCACCTGCCGGCGCAACCCGTCGAGCTCGGCCTGTAGGGCCGTCTGCGGATTGTCGGCTGTCATGGGCGTTTGCCCGTCCGGCTGCGTCTCCAACGCGGGCGCGACATCAGTTGTATCCATGTTTGTCACTTCTCTCCTTGGCTGCGACCCCGTGGCCGCTGCCTATTCACCGTAAATGTCACCCACCAGGCCGCTCATCAGGCCGGCCACGAGTCTGACCGAACTGATGGCCCGGCCGTAGGGCATCCGAGTCGGCCCGACCACGCCGACGGTCCCGGTCGCGAAACCATCCACGCCGTAGCGCGCCATCACCATGCTGCACGAGCTGAGCTCATGCCAGCGCCCTTCGCCGCCAATGACGACTTGGACCGTGCCGACTTTGGCGAGCGTCAAATCCTGTAAAAAGCCAGGTTGCTCGAGCGCATGCACGATCGCCCGCGCCCCGCTCTGGCTAACGAACTCGGGCTCCTGCAGCACCTCAGTCAGACCGTCCCGGAAGACTTCGGTGGAGGGCTGATTGGCGTCGCCGGCCATCAGTTCCAACGCGCTGCGCGCCACGTCAAGCTCGAAATCCGACAGTCCGGCCAGGCGCCCTCGAATGGCCATCGGGTCGGCCCCAGCAAAAAGGCCATTCAGACGAGCCGCAGTCT
>JBDSIP010000347.1:0-10311 GCA_039917915.1 Thermoflexales bacterium | reverse complement strand
CGTTCGAGTGTGTCGCCCCGAATGGTCTCCCGCATGCTCCGAATATGGGCCCGCACGGCCGGCCAATCACCCTCAGCCAGAGGGTAGCGCAAGCCCAGCTTGTCGCCCTCAATCAGCGCGACGCGCTTGCCCATCTCGGCCGCAGACGTGGCTGCCGCGCTGACGGAGCCGATGACGATCAAGGCATCTGCATCGAGGGTCATGGACTCCTTGCGTTGTAGAACTCGACCTGCCACCGCCATTCGCTTCCATCTTCCGCGTTCCACCACTGGGCCAGGACGCCCACCTCGCCCCCGGGCAGAATCACCAACTGACCCAGGTCGGCCATGGTCGGCCAGCAATCCTTGCGCGTCACTGTGGCGCCCCGGCGGATCAGGCGGGCCATCGGCCGATCGGCGGTCTTCGCCAGGTCGTGGCCATAAGCCAATCGCCGGCCCGTGTCACCCCGTATTTCCACGGTGAGCGAGGGCGGCGGGGCGTGGACGAAAAGTGTGGACGTGGCCGCCAACCGGCCGCGCCCAAAGGACAATCCCGTTGATCCCGCCTGGGGGTACCATAAGTCCCAAAGTTGAAGGGCCATGCCTATCCCCCGAGCGTAACGTCCTGCTTTGAGTACCAATTCAGCGCCTCAGTTGGATTGCTACTCGGTCGCCTTGCCCTCAAAGTGCTCGGTGTCCTTCTCCGCATCGGCGCGGGTGTGGTGGACAACGCCGTCCCGATGATTCGGCGGCGAATAGAGCGTATAGAGCTTCAGGGGAACGCTGCCCATGTTGACGATGTTGTGCTGCGTCCCGGCCGGGACAAGCACGGCGAAACCGGCTGCGATCGGGGTGTGAACGCCATCAAGCACAGCCTCGCCCGTGCCTTCCTCCACCCGAAAGAATTGATCGAGCTTGTGAACTTCCATCCCGATCTCTTCCCCGGGCTTCAATGCCATGATGACGAGCTGCGAGTATTGCGCGGTGTAAAGCACCTGGCGAAAGTCTGAATTCGCGACTGCGATCTCTTCGATGTTCTTCACGAAACCATTCATAGTTGTCTCCTGATATTGGGATCGATATTCCCCGGATCCAGCGGGGGATGTCGACCCCGGCGATACGCTTTGTTGGGCGCCTTACGCCTTGAGGAACGCCAGCAGGTCGGCGTTCAGCTGATCTTTGTGGGTATACGCAACGCCGTGGGGGGCCCCGGCGTAGACCTTCAGGGTTGCGCTCTTGACCAGCCTGGCTGTCCGGCGAGACGTCGAGTCGATTGGCACAATCTGGTCATCATCGCCATGAATGATCAAGGTCGGCACGTCAATCTTCTTGAGGTCTTCAGTGAAATCGGTCTCTGAGAATGCCTTGATGCAGTCGTAGGTGTTCTTGGCGCCGGCCTGCATTCCTTGCAGCCAAAACGAGTCAATTGTGCCCTGAGAGACCTTGGAGCCGGGCCGATTGGCTCCGAAGAATGGGCCGCTGGCGATGTCCTTGTAGAACTGCGACCGGTCGGCCGTCGATCCGTTTCGGCTCTTGTCAAATTTCTCAATCGGCTCGCCATCCGGATTGGCCGCCGTTTTCAACCTGAATGGCGGGACGGCGGCGATCAGGGCAATCCTGGCCAACCGCTTTGTGCCATGGCGTCCGACATAGCGGGCCACTTCGCCACCGCCCGCCGAAAAGCCAATCAGGAACACGCCTTTTAGATCAAGCTTCTCAACGAGCTCGGAGAGGTCATCGGCATAGGTGTCCATGTCGTTGCCGTTCCAGGGCTGGCCGGAGCGGCCATGGCCGCGACGATCGTGGGCAATACAGCGATAGCCATTGGAGGCCAGGAACATCATCTGTGATTCCCAGCTATCGGAATTGAGAGGCCAGCCGTGGCAAAACACCACGGGCTGTCCAGCGCCCCAGTCTTTGTAATAGATCTGCGTACCGTCTTTCGTCGTTAACATATTCATGATTGACCCCTTCCTGTCGAGCGTGCCAAGGACTGGAAGTCTTCCCAAAACCATTTTGCGAGATCACGATCCCCGCGCGAAGCGCGGGGATCGTGATCTCGCCCTCGTTTTTAGGAAGACTTCTAAAAGCACGAACAAGGCTATTTCGGAAGCGGTATCCCCGGCGCTGCCTGGGATACCACTTCCGAAAATGACTCTGTCAAAAGTTCCAAGCCTCACGATAATCCCGGCCCGGCCTGAGCGCATCCATCGCCCGGGGAATATCGATCTCGGCCAAATGGGGGAGTGTGGCGGTCGAGGGGTATCGCGCGGGCCGGGATACCCGGCCGGATTCAGGGTGGCGCGAATGGCGTTCAGCATTTTGACTCAGGCGCTCCGCAGCGCCTGCAGTGTGGCGGTGTTTGGGGACTCCGCGCGCAGGCTGCCCAAAATCGCGAGAAGTCAGAGCGGCTGCGCCGGCGACGGGGGCTGGCTCGAAATGCGGAGGGTTCTAGTCCCGTCTACTCATACCAGATTTCGACTTCATGCCCATCCGGGTCCGCGACGTAGGCAAATGGAAACCCGGGGCCAAACTCGCCGCGGCGCACGAGCCGGCCGCCAGCCTGCTCGGCCTCACGCACAGCGTCATCAATATCGTGCGGGCTTTCCAGCCGAAATCCAAAGTGGATGATGCCCCGTGCCACCCCCAGATCCGGCAGGGTCTGATCAAAAGTTATGACATCGTGACACCCGGGCGTCCGCATGTGGATACGCCCATCCTCTCGGAAGTACGCCTCCATCCCAAACACGCTCGCATAAAACCGTAGCGTGCGCTCGACGTCGACGACTGCCAGCGCGAGGTGGGTCAGGCCGTAAGTCTTGACCACGGTTCAGTTCAGCGGGCTGCCCGCGGCCGACTCCGGCCGCCGGGCATGCCACTCGGTCGCCTGTTGATACGCATGCCCGGCCCGCAGGATCAGCGCCTCGTCGAGGTGGCGGCCAACGATCTGAAACCCGAGCGGCAGGCCGGCCTGGGTCGCGCCCCCCGGCAGGGTAAGGGACGGGCTGCCGCTCATATCGAGCGGCGCGGTGAAGCGGATCCGGGCATGCCGCGCCTCGGGGTCGCCGGCCGCGGCCGCCATCCAGGCCAGGCTCGGCGCGGCGACATTCATGGCCGGCAGCAGCAACAGATCGACCTCGCCAAACAGGGCAGCCAATGCGCCTCGGAACACTTCTCGCCGTTGGACAATTCCGCCCAGGGCCATGCCGTTCATCTGGCGCCCAGTGTCGATGTGCCCGGCCAGGACCGGGCCGTATTCGCTTGCCCGGGCCGGATAGGTCGCCGCATGGGCGAGCGCTGTCTCGACGGCGCACAACTGTACCGCATCCCGGGTGATTTGGTCGAGTGATGGCACGCGGATATCCCGCACCCCGGCCCCCAATTGGGCAAAGACCGCGGCGGCGGCCTCGGTGATACGGGTCATGTCGGCGTCGGCGCAGGCCGCGATCAGCGCGTGGTCAATCCCGATCCGCAGGCCGCGCACGCCGCCATCGATGTTCGCCAGATAGTCGGGCACGGGATCCTGCACGGCCGTCGGATCGTCCGAGTCAGGCCCGGCGATGGCGCCGAGCACGGCCGCGGCATCGGCAACGCTGCGCGCCATCGGACCGATATGGTCCAGCGTATCGGCCAACGCAAATACACCCGCCCGGCTGACCCGGCCCCAGGTCGGCTTGAGCCCGGTGATGCCGTTCATCGTCGATGGAAAGCGGATGGAGCCGAGCGTATCGGATCCGAGCGCGGCATAGCACAAGCCGGCCGCGGTGGCGACCCCCGAACCGCTCGACGACACGCCCGTCCAGTGCGCGGCGCTCCACGGGTTGAGGGGGGCCTTAATTGCCGGATGATGGGCCGAGAGCGCGCCCTCGGTCATCTGCAATTTGCCGAGCAGCACCGCGCCCGCGGCCTTGAGCCGGGCGACGACCGTGGCATCCCGCTCGGGGATGAAGTCTCTGTAGATCGTCATCCCGGCCGAGGTGCGGATGCCTTGCGTGTGGCAGAGATCCTTGACCGCGACAGGCGCGCCGTGCAGCGGTCCGCGGACGATCCGCTGGCCGATCTCACGGTCAGCCTCGGCGGCCGCCTCGAGCGCGCGCTCGGGCGTGCGCGTGGCGTAGCTGCCGAGCCGGCCGTCAAGCCGTGCGATTCGATCGAGCAGGGCGCGGGTGACTTCGACCGAGGAGAGCGCGCGCGATTGGATGCGCCGGCCAACGTCGATGAGGCTGAGGTAGGCGAGTTCGTCGGGGGTCACGGCGCTACCACTTCTTGTACCCTTCGCTCATGCCCCGATACTCGATGAAGGGCTCGTTGATGAGCTTGGCCTGCAGCGCGATCGTGCACGACTCTTCAAGCGTCGACGACCAGTGGAAGGCCTCATCGAGGGTTTGCCCAATGGCGAAGCTGCCATGCCCGCGCAGAACGACGATCTTGTATTTGGACAGGATCTTGGCCAGATTGTTGGCCATTTCGGACGACCCGGAGGCGAACTCTTCCCAGATCACGGGCACCTTCTTGAGCAGATAGGACGCCTCGTTGTCCACCGGGACGATCTCGTCGCGCGAGAGCGAGAAGGCAATCGCGGTGCGCGGATGGCAGTGCAGGATGGCCAGGGCCGGCGTCTGCTGATAGATCGCCCGGTGCACGATCAACTCGGATGACGCCAGCGCCACGCCGCTGTCGTTCTTGTCGAGACGGGTCTCAACCAGGTCATGCGGCTGCAGGCGGCCCAGCATCGCCCCGCGCCGCTTGATGATCAGCCGGTCGCCATAGCGCACGCTCATATTGCCGCCGTGCGAACTGATCATGTCGGCGACGAAGAGATCGCGCCCGATATCCCGAAACATCTCATACACTTTTTCGTCAATCATCGCGCGGCCTCCATCAGTTTCGCCAATCCCAGTTCTTCGAGCTTCGCCGGATTGGGCACGCCCAGCGCGTCCCAGCCCCGCGACCGATAGTACTCCTTCAGCATCGGCTCGAGTTTGCTCACCCAGCCCTTGCTCGGCCCCGCCTCGACCGGCTCGTTCAGCAGGCGCGGCGGCAACGTGTCGTCGGCGCTGGTGAATCCCTCGCGCAAGTTGTACAGGCGCTCGAGATTCCAGATCCGCTCGCCCACCCGGATCAGTTCGCCGGTGGCATACGGCACGCCGGTCACCGCGCTGAGCGTGCGCGCGAAGTATTCGTCGGCCACTGCCATGTTGGTGAATTTGCAGATCACCAGCGAGTCGATCGAGGCCGCGGCGTTTTGATGCAGGATGACGAACGAGGATTTTCCCCGGACCTGAAATCGATCGATCAGCTTGGGCAATCCGAGCACTTCCAGCCCGAGCATGTTGCCGCGCATGTGGCACCCGCCCCGATTCGAGGTGGCGTAGAGCAGGCCCTGGCCCTGCATCCCGCGCGGATCATACGCCGGCATCTCCAGGCTCTTGACGCTCATCGAAAGCTCGGGCGCGCCGCACTTCTTCGCCAGCCGGGCACTGCCGTCGGCCAGCTCCGCGCCAAGGCCGGTGCGGGCGCTCATCTCCTCGAGCAGCGGCGCCAATACCTGGGCCATTCCAAACTTCAGATCGGAGTTCAGCAGGCCCTTCTCGGTCAACTCCATCGCGCAGGCGATGGTGGATCCGGCCGAAATCGTATCGATCCCAAGATCGTTGCAAATGCCATTGGCTTCGATGATGGCCGCCAGATCGTCGATCCCGCACTGCGCCCCAAACGCCCAGGCGGTCTCAAACTCGGGGCCTTCGCCTTCGCTCTTGTCGGTCTTGGTCACCCGGGTGCATCCGATCGGGCAGGCCCAGCACGACTCGTTGCGGACAAGATACTTGTCGGTCAAAGCCTCGCCCGAGATCGCCTCGGCCCCCTCGAACTGAGATTGCTGATGGTTGCGAGTGGGCAGGGCGCCGATGGTGTTGACGATGTTCATCATCACCGCCGTGCCGAATTCGGGCAGGGCTTGATTCGTCAGCGGGCTCTGGCGGATCATCTTGCGCGCCTCGTACATCATGAACTTGAACTGTTCCGGGTCATCGATGGCCGGGCGCTCCTTGCCCTCCACGACGATGGCCTTGAGGTTCTTGCTGCCCATCACCGCGCCGGGCCCGCCCCGCGCGAGCGAGCGCTCGCCGTCGTTCATGATCGCGGCGATCCGGCTCAGGTTCTCACCGGCCGGGCCGATGCACAGCACGTTGCGCCGGTTGTTGTTCTGCCCAAGCGCCGCGGTCGTCGCTCGCACGCGCTGGCCCCACAGCGCGGCCGCATCGAGGATGCGCGCGCCGTCCGGCTTGATCTCGATATAGACCGGGGTCGCCGACCGGCCGCGCACAATCAGCGCGTCGTAGCCCGTCTTCTTGAACTGCATGCCCCAAAAGCCGCCCGAATTCGCGTCGAGGATGGTGCCGGTGAGCGGGCTCTTGGTGCTGACCGAGAATCGATTGCTGGTCTGGTAACCGGTGGCGGTCAGGGGCCCGGCCGCAAAGATCAACACATTCCCGGGCGCAAGCGGGTCGACGTCCGGGCCGACCAGGTCCCACAACAGCCGCGCGCCGAGGCCGCGTCCGCCGAGATAGAGGCGCGCCATTTCCTCGTCCAGCGCGTCGGTGCGGATGATTCCGGTGCTGAGATCAATGTCTAGAATCCGGCCAGTCCAACCTTTCATTTTTCTGTTCCTTTAAACGCCCAACAGAACTCATGCTCGAAGGCGTTATCCTTTGGCTGAGCCGAGGGATATCGCCTCCGGAACGAGTCATGTTTGTGGCTCTTGCTTCCGGTTTTGCTCAGGGCATGACGACGCCGATCGTGAGCAGGAGATTGGCGTAGATGCGTTGTTCGCCGGTGGCGATCACAAGCGCGACATCGGGATGGCGCGCCGCGTCGTAGAACTCGAAGCGGCCCAGCGGCTTGAGGGCCATTGTCGCCGGAAGCAGAGCCCGAAACTCGGCGAAAACGGCGGGTTCGTCCCCGGTCGCGGGGCGCATCACTTCGGCTGCCTCGATCGGGATCGCGCCCGTCAGCGCGCGCAACACGTCGGTAACCGCGAGCAGCCCCGGGGCGAGGTTCAGATACACCCGCCGGGCGGCCGGATTGGCGCCTGTGCCAAACGGGAAATTCCCATCTGCCAGCAGGACTTTCGAGCCGTGGCCGGCGCCGCCCAGGGCGGCCAGGATTTCGGGGTGAAGCAGGGATGTCTTGAGCATGGTGTGTGTCCGGCTGAACGAGCCGGTCAGGATATGGCCGCGCGGGCCGCAAAGACCGCCGCCGCCCGGGCATATGCAGTCTCCCATGGCGAAGTCTCGCGCGGCTCATACAGAATTGGGGAGAAGGTCGCCTGGACAATTTGGCGCGCTTGCGCCCACGAGGCGCAATCACCGTTCCCGATCGCCTGCGCCATCAGGTTCCCAATCGCCGTGGCCTCGACGGGGCCGGCAAAAACGGGCCGCGCGCACGCGTCGGCGGAGAACTGGCACAGCATCCTGTTCTGCGATCCGCCCCCGACCACGTGGATGGCTTCCACCCGATAGCCCAGGATGGCCTCGAGTTTGTCGAGGGTGGCCCGATACTTCAAAGCCAGGCTCTCGAGCGCGACCCGCACGATGGCGCCGCGATCTTCCGGAATGGCCTGCCCGCTGGCCGCGCAGTAATCCTGGATCGCGCGCGGCATGTCGTCGGGCGCGCTGAACACGGGGTCGTCCGGATCGATAGACGCGAGGAAGGGCCGGGCCTGCGCCGCCAGCCCGACCAGCGTGTCGTAACTCAGTTCGGCGCCTTCGCGCATCCACGCGCGCCGGCATTCCTGGATCAGCCACAACCCAGTGATGTTCTTCAGCAACCGGAAACTGCCGTCCACGCCGCCTTCGTTGGTGAAGTCAAAGCGATACGCGGCCTCGGTCAGGACGGGCTCGGCGACCACGGCGCCCAACAGCGACCAGGTGCCCGAGCTGATGTAGGCGAAGCGCGCGCTGCGCGCGGGGATGGCGGCGATCGCCGAGCCCGTGTCGTGACAGGCCGGCGCAATGACCTGTGTCCGGCGAAGTCCCGGATGTTCGGCATGTCCGGCGAGCAGGCCTCCCACCCGGGTGGCCGGCTGGATGACCGGCGGCAGGATGCGGGCCGGGATGCCCAGCCCATCCAGCAGGTCCGTCGCCCAGACGCGATGACGCGGGTCGTAGAACTGGGTGGTCGTGGCGATGGTGAACTCGCCGGCGATTTCGCCGCTTAACCAATAGTTGAACAGATCAGGCATCATCAAAAGGCGCTGGGCCGCCTCAAGCGCGGGAGTATTGGCCGCCGCCGCCAGTTGATACAGGGTGTTCAACTTCATGAACTGTATGCCGGTGCGCGCGAAGATGTCCTGGCGCGGTATGCGCGCGAAGACCTGCGCCATCATCTCGTCGGTGCGATGGTCGCGGTAGTGGAAGGGGTTGCCAATCAGCGCGCCAGTCCTGTCGAGCAGGCCGTAGTCCACCCCCCACGTATCGACTCCAACCGAGGCGATCTCGCCGTACTCCCTTGCCGCGAGGTCCAGCCCATTTCGAATTTCATCGAACAAACGCAGAGCGTCCCAATGCAGATGCCCGGCCACCCGCACGGGCCGGTTCGGGAAGCGGTGAACGATCCGCAACGCCAGCCGCGCGCCGTCGAACGCGCCGACGACGGCGCGCCCGCTTTCAGCGCCGAGATCCATCGCAACGTAGTTCGTGGTCATGCGAGATGGCTCAATACACGCTTTGCTTGATGTCGAATCGCGCGCAGATGGACAGGATTTCCTCCACCGAGAGGCCATCCGCCCGCTCGTAGTTGACCAGATTCAGGTATTCGTAACTGGCGATGGTCTCGGCATACTCGATCCGATCGACCGCGCGCTTGACCGACTGATCGGAGCGGGCCACCGCGCCATGCTTGGCCCACACCACAACGCGATGGTGTTCGAGCGCGGCGACGGTGGCCTGCATCAGTTCCGCCGACCCAGGGACCAGGAACGGCACAACGCCCAGGCCTTCCGGAAGATTGACGATCGCCTCGGGTTGCCAGCGCAGCAGATGCCGGCTGAGATAGGACGTGTCGCGATACTTGGGCATGTGGCTGAGGTAGGTCAGATGGCGTGGCTGGCCGTGCACAACGGCGCTGAAATTGGTGCCGGTCAGCGCCACCTGGCTGCGATGCACGGCCAGGTGCGAGTTGAACTCGCTGGTCAGCCGGGCGAAGAGGCGGCGGGGCGAAGTGAACAGGCGGGCCGTGCGCCCGTCCGGATTGACGATCAGACACCCCAGGTTCGCCGCCGGATCGTCCTTGATTTCGCGCAGACGCCGCCCCGAGCCCGTCACCACGAACATCCCGTTGGCAAGCTCTGGCACGGCTTCCGGCAGGGCAAACGCCTCCTCGATGGGGAACTTGCGGCGCGGATCGACCGGCCACCGCAGTAAGATCGAAATGTTGCCGGCCGCTCCCTCGCTTGCTTCGATTTCGGACAGACGATAGCCGGCGTCTCCGACAGCCTGCAGGAACTCTTCGAGATCGGGGTACGGCGCATCGAGTGACATGGGTTCGCTCCAGGTTCGAGTCCGGCGCCTGGCGGCCGCGCCGGATTCGATTATCGGTTAAAGTTTCTTGCCGAGCATCAGCTTGGCGCGGGCCTTCCTGGCCAGCATATCGTCCAATAGGCTCATGTCCAGACGGGTGACCTCGATGCCAAAATTGGTCCGGGTGGCGAGGGCGCACACGAGCACCTTTACTCCGGCATCAGAATCAGCCCCCTTTGCCTGGGACAAGACGACCCTGGGCTACGGCGCGCGGACCTGGCCCACCCAATTCACATCGATGCCGGCCCGCGACCCAAGCCGCTCCATCAACTCGCCGGCATGCTGCTGGATGTGGCGGATGGAGTAGAACTGCAGCTCGAATTTGCCAAACGTCAGCCACTCAAAACCAGACGGGGCGTCAAGATCGAGCAGGCGCGTGCGCGTGTCCGCCTGCTTCCGGCAGAGTTCGAGATATTCCAGCACCTCATCCCGGGTGTAGGGCTCGCCGATCTGGGGAATCTGATCCGGCGCCCAGAGCGGCGGACCCATCTGCTCGTAGTCCTTGCGATGCTTCTCCCAGGCGATGAATTCCTTCTCCGACGTTTGCAGGTACAGGTCGGTGAAGAAAAGGGCGTGATAGGCGACCCGCCAGAAGGCCATCTTGTCGGCCGGGTCGTTCCACAGCGCCTCGGGGCACTTGGCGATGGCCTGCTTGAGCATCTCGAGCGCGGCCTGGTATTGCGAGCGGATGACGTCTCGGTAGTCCATTAAAAACATACTTCGGAGGCGATATCCCCCGCCCCGGCGTACGCCGG
>JBDSIP010000346.1:0-2629 GCA_039917915.1 Thermoflexales bacterium | reverse complement strand
CAACAACCAGGCCGTGCTGCTGCCGGCCTTCGGGATCTTCATCACCGTCCTGGCCGTCAACTATATGGGCGAGGGCCTGCGCGACGCCTTTGACCCGCGGCGCGGAAGATGACGGCTTTGTCCGTTGGGTGCGCTCTCCCCAAGGTCGTCATCCCACGCGAAAGCGTGGGATCCACAAGTTTGCCCGTTTGAGCTCGCGTGCCTGAGATTGGATGTCCCTGGCGTTACTTGTGTGCCCCGGAGTTCGCGCAAGGTAAAGCTGCGCCGGGGTCACGAAGGATCGGCTATTCCCCCGCGAACTTGACCTCGGGCATCGGCAAATGCTCGGTGCCCAGCTTCCGGCGCAGCATCGGAATCAAACCGCCCGCGTCGATGATGGCCATCACCGAGGGCGACAGGGCCGGAAAAGAAAACGTCTGTTCGCCGACCGTCACCGTATTGGCCAGCAGATCGACGCTGAGCATCCCGCCATGGGCGGCGGCCTCCACCGCCTCGGCGCACACCACCGGCAGCACGCCGTTGTTGACGCAGTTGCGGAAGAAGATCCGGGCGAATGAGCGGGCGACAATCACCCGCACGCCGCACTGTTTGATGCACACCGCGGCCTGCTCGCGCGAACTGCCGCACCCGAAATTCTTGCCGCCCACGATGATGTCGTCGGTCCGGGCGCCTCTGGCGAACTCAGGGTCGAGGTCCTCGAGGGCGTGCTTCGCCAGGTCGTGGGCGGCCACGGTGTAGGTGTATTTGCCGGGAAAAATGACATCGGTGTTGATGTCGTCGCCATACTTCCAGACCCGTCCGCTGATAATCATAAAGGCGATCATAACCGTAGTTGGCGAAATCAATATCCCCCGCCCCGGCCTACGTCGGGGCGGGGGATACCGATTTCGCCGCTGGTAATCGCAGAATCTCTATTTGAACCGCTCGTCGATCGGCACGTCGTAGCCGATGGCCAGTCGGTTGGTCTGGCTCGCCAGCGCAACGATGGCCATGAGTTCCCCAAACATCTCGTCGGTCATCCCTTTTGCCCGGGCGGCGGCGCCATGCGAGGCCCGGCAATAGTCGCAGTTGTTGGTTACGCTCACCGCCACGTAGATCATCTCGCGGACCAGCGGGTCAAGCGCGCCCGGCCCGCCCATGACCTCCTTCACGCTCTCCCACACCCGCTTGAGAGTCGGCGGGTGGCCGGCGACCGCCTTCCAGAAGTTGTTGATGAAGTCCGTTTTGCGGGTGGCGCGGATGTCATCGTAGACCGCCCGGACTTCCGGGCCGGCATCCTCGTATTCGATCAGGGCTGTGGGCATGGGTCACCTGTCAGGTCAGGCCCGCGGCGCGCGCCCGGGCCAGAACGTTTTCGGCGGCCTTGACGACCGGGGCGTCGATCATCCGCCCATCCAGCGCGAAGGCGCCCAGACCAGCGGCCTGGTACTGCGCCGCCGCCGACACGATCCGCGCCGCGCGGGCGATCTCATCGGGATCCGGCCCAAAGGCGCGGTTGATGACCTCAAGCTGACCGGGGTGGATGGCCATCTTGCCGGCATAGCCGAGCTGCCGGCCAAAACGGCACTCCGCCTCCAGCCCGGCCGCGTCGGTGAGGTCAAAGCGCACAAGGTCGATGGCGTCCAGCCCATACGCGGCCGCCGCAGCAACGACAGCGCTCCGGGCAAACAGCACTTCCTCGCCGCGCTCGGTCCGGGTCGCGCCCACGCTCACGGCATAGTCTTCTGCTCCGAACATCAGGGCCGTCAGGCGCGGGCTGGCCTGGGCGATCTCGCGCAGGTTCATCACCCCCAGCGCGGTCTCGATCACCGCCCACAGCCGCACCCGCGAGGCCACCACGCCCAGGCCAATCGCGACCTTGTCCATGCGATGACTGATCGCGCGCACATCGTCGGGGGTCTCAACCTTGGGAATAATGTAGCCATCTGGATTGGCCAGGATGGTTTCGCGCAGATCGTCAGAATACAAATCGCTGGAGGCCGGGTTGACCCGGATCAGGCGCTCGCGGCCGCCGAAGTCAATCCCGCGCAATGCGGCGGCCGTCACCTCGCGCGCAACCGCTTTTTGGTCCGGGGCGACGCCATCCTCGAGGTCGATCGCCACGCAATCGCACGGCAGCCGGGCTGCCTTCTCAATCTTGCGAGCGCTATCGCCCGGCATGAACAGGACCGATCGGCGAAGTCGATTCATGATGCGGATGCGGGCCGCATCTTCATCAGACACGAGCGCTCAAAGGTCAGGACAATCTCGCCCTTCTGGTTGCGCCCGGTGTGCTTCAGGCGCACGATGCCGTTGTCCGGGCGGCTGGCCGAGGCGCGCCGCTCAATCACCTCGGTCCGGACGTACAACGTGTCGCCATGAAACATTGGGCGTGGGTGCCGCACGTTATCGTAGCCAAGGTTGGCGACGAGCGTGCCCTCGGTCAGATCGGCGACCGTCAGCCCGACTGCAAGCCCGAGGGTGAACAGCCCATTGACGATCCGCGCGCCGAATTCGGTCTGGGCCGCGAAGTGCTCGTTGAGATGAAGCGGCTGGGTGTTCATCGTCATCGCGCTAAACAGCACGTTGTCGGTCTCGGTGATCGTCCTGCCATTGGAATGATCAAAGATCTGGCCGACCTCGAGGTCCT
>JBDSIP010000345.1:0-13970 GCA_039917915.1 Thermoflexales bacterium | reverse complement strand
TGATCGAGGCACCGGTCCGCGCCGGCGCGGGCGCGGGATTGCGAGCGGTTTCTGGTTCAACTGGGGCGGGACCTCCTCCGCCTCGGCGACGGTCAATCCGGATGGCACAGTGAGTCTGACCGAAGGTTCGACCGACATCGGCGGCAGCCGCACCTCGATTGCCATGCAGTTTGCCGAGTCCCTGGGAATCCCCGTTGAACAGGTCAAACCTCAGGTCGTGGACACGGACAGCGTCGGCTACAACGATGCGACCGGCGGCAGCCGCACGACCTTCGCGACAGGCTGGGTGGTCTACGAGATTGGCCAGAAAATCCGGACCGAACTGATCGCGCGGGCGGCCAAGATGCTCGAGACCGAACTCGGGCAGGTCAGTTTCGAGAATGGCGTCTTCAGCAACGGCGCGATGAAGAACCTCCCATATGCGCAGGTCACCGCGGATCTGGACAAGACCGGCGGACCGATCGTGGTCAGCCATTCGATCCGAACCAAGGGCGAGGGCACTGCGTTTGCGACCCACGTCGTCGATGTCGACGTTGACATCGAGACCGGAAAAGTCGACATTGTACGTTATACAGCAGTCCAGGATGTTGGCCATGCGATCCACCCCAGCTACGTCGAAGGGCAGATCCAGGGCGGCGCGGCGCAGGGGATCGGCTGGGCGCTGAACGAGGAATATGTCTACGACGCAAACGGCAAATTGTTGAATGCCGGGTTCCTCGATTACCGCATGCCGACCACACTTGACCTGCCGATGATCGACGCCGTCCTGATCGAAGTCCCGAATCCGAAACATCCGTATGGTGTTCGCGGGGTGGGCGAGGTGCCGATCGTTCCGCCCGCGGGCGCGATCGCGAACGCCATCTTCGACGCCACTGGCGTGCGAATGATGGAGCTTCCGATGTCGCCTGCGCGCAATCTGGCGGCTCTGGGCGCGGCGGCCAGAGCGCCTGTCGCTTGATGGCGATCGTCTTTGTCCCCGCTTTGCTGCGCGAGCGCACAGGCGGCGTGCGACAGATCGAGTTGGAGGGCGCCACTGTGGGCGCCCTCATCGATTCCTTTGAAGCGCGCTACCCCGGGGTCAAAGCCCGTCTGGTGGAGGGATCACGCATGATGCCCGGCGTGGGCGTCGTTGTGGACGGCGAGGTTCAGCCCGATGGCCTGCGTGCGGCGGTCGAAAGAGCCAGCGAAGTGCACTTTGTACACGCCGTGCGCGGGGGCTCGGGATGCTGAAAGATGTGATCGTCATCGGCGGCGGCCTCGCCGGCTGTGAGGCCGCCTGGCAGGCCGCCCAACGGGGTGTGCCGGTTCGGTTGTACGAGATGCGCCCGCGCAAGATGACGCCCGCGCATACCACCGGCAACCTCGCCGAGCTGGTGTGCAGCAATTCTCTGGGCGCCGACGACGAGACGAAAGCCCCGGGCGTGCTCAAGCGCGAAATGCGCCGGCTCGACTCCTTGATCATCGCAGCCTCCATTGAGGCAACCGTGCCCGCGGGCGGCGCTCTGGCGGTCGACCGGGACGCATTCGCCCACGCCGTGCAGCGCCGCATCCTCGCCCACCCAGGCATCACTCTGGTCCGCGAGGAGATGCCCCGCATTCCGGATGACCCGGAGTCGGTTGTCATCGTCGCCAGCGGACCGCTCACGTCGGAAGCGCTCGCGGCCGATATCGCCAACCTGGGCGGAAGTGAGAACCTGTACTTCTGGGACGCCATCGCTCCGATCGTCACCCTCGAGTCGGTCAACTTCGAGCGCGCCTTTCGCGCCAGCCGCTATGGCTGGAAAACATCCGAGGGCGAGCGCCTCGATCGGAATGCTGACGGCACGCGTTTTGCCGAACCCCTGGCCGAGGTTCCTGCCGGCGACTACATCAACTGTCCGATGTCGGGCGAGGAGTACGCCGCCTTTGTCGCCGCGCTGACGACCGCCGAGACCGCCCCCCTGCGCGACTTTGAGCTCAACGACAACCGCTTCTTCGAGGGCTGCCTGCCCGTCGAGGTCATGGGCCGGCGCGGACCTGAGGCGCTCGCCTGGGGTCCGTTGCGGCCGGTCGGATTGCGCGACCCGCGCACCGGCAAACGCCCGCACGCGGTTGTCCAACTTCGCCAGGACAACATTGCCGGCACGCTCTATAACCTGGTCGGGTTCCAGACCAATCTGAAGTTCCCCGAACAGGATCGCGTATTGCGCATGATTCCGGGGCTCGAGACGGCCGAGTTTGTCCGCTATGGCCAGATGCACCGGAACACCTTTATCCAATCGCCGGTCTTGCTTGAGGATACCTTGCGTTATGCGCCGCGTGCGCAGACGGCGCGCGCGCATGGCTCGCCGCTCTACTTCGCCGGCCAGATTGTCGGGGTCGAAGGCTACGCGGGCAACGCCGCGACGGGTCTTCTGGCTGGGATCAACGCCGCGCGAGACGTGGCCGGCAAGCTGCCGGCAGCCCCGCCGCCGTCCACAATGTTGGGCGCGCTCGTCCACTATGTGACGCATTGCGAGCCAAAGCTCTTCCAACCGATGAAAGCCAACTTCGGGATCCTGCCGCCGCTTGACACGCCCCCGCGTGACAAGCGCCAGCGCGCGATCGCCCATTCGGAACGGGCGCGAATAGACTTCGAGGCATGGCTAAGCTCCCTCGACTGACCCTTGGACTGGCTGCCGCTTTACTCTTCAGCGCCTGCGCAGTTGCGCCTGTCCAGACCCCGGCCCCCGCCCCAACGCCTTCGCCACCTGCGCCGCTCACGTTCGAGGGGGATCGCGCTTTCGCCCATGCAGCCGCTCAAATGGCCCTGGGTCCCCGGCCCACCGGCAGCGCAGCGCTGCGCGCGTTGGGCGATTCGATCCTGGCAGAGCTGGCCAAACAAGGTTGGCAAACCCGCACCCAGGAGTTCACGTATCTCGGCGCGCCGGTCCGCAATTTGGTCGGGCTGAAGGGCCAGACCGGCGATGTCATCCTGATCGGCGCCCACTACGACACCCGGCGCAGGGCCGATCAGGATCCCCAGTTTCCCGACCAGCCCGTGCCTGGCGCCAACGACGGGGCGAGCGGCGTGGCGGTGCTGCTCGAGCTGGCCCGTGCGCTCGATACCCAGCTTGCTGGCAAACGGGTCATGCTGGTCTTCTTCGATGCCGAAGACAACGGCCAACTGGATGGCTGGGATTGGATTGCGGGTTCACGCCAATTTGCGAATGAACTTGATAGGTACGCGCCCGCCACGCCCGCCGCTGTGGTCATCGTCGACATGGTCGGCGACGCCCAGCAAGAGCTTTATTTCGACCGCAATTCGGACCTGGGCCTGTCCCAGGAGATCTGGGGTGTGGCCGGCCGGTTGGGCTACGGCGCCCAATTCACGCCGGTGGCGAAGTGGAGTATGCTTGACGATCACACTCCGTTTGTCGAGCGCGGTATTCGGAGCGTGGACATCATCGACTTCGACTATCCGTACTGGCATCGCGTGAGCGATACGCTGGACAAGCTGAGTCCGGCGAGCCTTGAGCGGGTGGGGCGAACCCTTGAGGTTTGGTTGGAGGGACGCTAAGAACTACTCACAAAACCCATTCTGGAGGCGATAGCCACGGGCGTCGCCCGAAGAAATCGCCTCCGATAGCGGGTGTGTGGAGTTCTAAGGCTGATCTATGGAAAGTTGGAATGCCCGTTTGCGCGAAGCGCTGGTCGCGTCCTTTGATGACGCCGGGCTGGAGCTGCTCAGCGCCGACATCGGCGTCGACTACGAGACGCTTGAGGGCACGTCGCGTCCCAAGAAGGCCTTCGAATTAGTCGACTACAGCGCCCGTTCGGGCCGGATCGTCGAGTTGATTAATATGGCAGCCGCCCGCCGGCCGCACGCAGCGGCGGACTGGCCGGCCCTTCGGGCAGTTGCGCTTGCCACGCCAGACGCGTTCCGACTCGTCGCCGCAACCACGGCTGCCGACGGATCATCGCCGCTTGCGCTGACACCGGCAGCCCTGGCGAATCCCGCGATCACTGCCGCGCTGAAGATCGGCTTCATTGCCGGCGCATTGCTTATCCTGTTGCTCGGGTGCGCCTTTAGCGCCGGCATCGCATTCGGCTCGGGCAGCCTGCCGCTTGGGCCGCGGCCCGTGCCTGATCGCGCCTCGGCGTTCGCCGTGAAACGCGCCGCCGACGGTACGCCTGTCGGCGGCACGTTGAACGTCGCGCTAACGGATGGGGCTGCAACCGCTTTTGCCGACGACGCCATGCGCGCGTCCGGCGTCAACGACGTCAAGGATGTCGGCGTGCGCTTCGCCGCGAACGGCGACATGATCGTGACTGGCGATGTGGCTCAGTTGGGCGGGCGCCAGGTCGCCCTGATCTACAACCTCAGCACCGAATCGGGGCGGCTGAGCGCCAATCTTGAGGGTGCCGCCGTCAACCTGTTCGGAAACAACGAATCATCCTTCGGGTGGGTGGCCGTGCCCGCCGGTTTCATCTCGGGCGTGCCGTCGGTCGCGTCCGCGCAGACCCAACTCAACCGGGAACTCAATAACTACAGCGTCAAGAGCCTGGCCATTCAACAAGGCGGCCTCAAGCTCTCGGCGACACGCGTGCGCTGAGTGCGCCACCCAACCCTATGCCAAAAATCAATCGTTCGCTCGAAACCAGGCCCGGCCGGCAGAAGGCATTTCTGGTCGGTGTGGACATCAAATCGACCCAGCACCGGGTCAAGGGCCAGCACCTCACACTCGAAGCGTCATTGCAGGAACTGGCGCTGCTGTGCGACACGGCCGGCCTCGACGTTGTCGGCCAAATGACCCAGGCACTGGATTCGCCCAACGTGTCAAGTTATATTGGCCCGGGCAAGGTCAAAGAACTGGTCACCTGGAAAGAGTCGCTTGGCTTTGACGTGGTGGTCTTCGACGATGAGCTGTCGCCTCGCCATCAGCGCGAGCTGGAAGAACAGCTTGGCGACAAGGTCTCCGTCCTCGACCGGACTGGCCTGATTCTCGACATCTTTGCCCAGCACGCCCGCACGTCCGAGGGCGCGTTGCAGGTCGAACTTGCCCAATACGAATACCGGTTGCCGCGACTGACCCGCCAATGGACCCATCTGGCCCGCCAGGCCGGCGGCGGCACGGGCCGAAGCGGCAACGCCGGTGTGGGCTTGCGCGGCCCCGGCGAGAAGCAGCTCGAAATCGACCGGCGCCGTATTCGCGAGGTGATCTCGGGCCTCAAGGATGATCTGGAGAAGGTCCGCGCCCAGCGGGCCACACATCGCAAGGCGCGTAAGCGCAGCGACACGCCGGTGGTGGCGATCGTCGGTTATACGAACGCCGGCAAGAGCACATTCCTGAACGCGATTGCGAAGTCGGATGTGCTGGCCGAGGATAAGCTCTTTGCGACGCTCGATCCAACAACGCGCAAGGTGCGCCTACCGCACGGCCATGACACGCTCTTCACCGACACCGTCGGCTTCATTCAGAAGCTGCCGACCCAGTTGGTGGCGTCGTTTCGGGCCACGCTCGAGGAGATTACCGAAGCGGACGCCTTGCTGCATGTGGTCGATGCCACCCATCCGTATGCCCTCGAGCAGTTCGAGACCGTGATGGAGACGCTGGCGTCACTGGGCGCGGGCGACAAGCCCATGGTTATCGCTCTCAACAAGGCGGACAAGCTGCCGGGCGGCCTGGAGAATCCGGCTGCCGCTGTTGCGGCCCTGGGTCTCACGGGCGCGTTGAGTGATGGGATCGCCACATCCGCGCTGAAGCGGAGTAATTTCGACGTCTTGCTGGCCGAGATCGAGGCTGCCCTGTTCGAGCGGATGGTGCCCATCCGGGTGACGTTGCCCTACCGATCAGGTGACCTGATGTCGCTCTTTCGTCGGTCGGGCGTGATTGAGCTCGAAATCCCCGAGGAAAAGACGATTACCCTGGCTGGCCGGATCCCGGGCCGCTTGCTCGAGGCCTTTCTGCCCTTTCGCGCAACGGAATGAGTGTCTTTGCCTTCTACCCGGGGCTCGCGCGCTTCGCCCGGGACGTGGTCGTGCTGGTTGAGGAGTCACTCCTGCGCATCCACGTCTATGACACGGGCATTGACGAGGCGGCGGAGAAACCCGCCGTCATGCTCGTGCACGGGTTGAATGATGACGCGGATACATGGAGGCACGTGATTAGACCACTTTCAGAGGCGTATCGCGTGGTGGCGCTCGATCTGCCCGGGTTTGGCCGGAGTTACAAGCCGGCCCGCAACTACTCGCTACCGTTCTTTCGGGAGACTGTCGTCGCGGTGATGGACGCGCTCGAGATCGAGCGCGCGACGCTGATTGGCAATTCGATGGGGGCCATGATCGCCCAGGCAGTCAGCCTGCGCTGGCCGGAGCGCGCCGATCGGCTCGTTTTGGTCTGCGGCGCGCTCATCCTCCGCCAGCAGCCGCTCAACTGGAATTTCGTGCGGCGGGCCCTCCCGTTTTTTCAGCGCAAGGTCGGAGACAAGTCGGCCAACTTCCGGCGTGATCCACAGGCCGCCTACGCGTTGCTGCGCCCGTACTACGCGGACTTCGACGGACTGCCGGATGACGACAAGCGTTTCTTGCTCTCCCGGGTGCGCGATCGAGTGTGGGATGACAGCCAGTTTTACGCCTACCAATCGGTCTGGCAACAACTGCCCCTGTGGTTCCTGGTCAACCGGCGTGACCTGCGCGATCAGATTGCCGCTTCGCCGGTCCCGACGATTGTGGCGTGGGGCGAGCGTGACACTATCTTTTCGTTTGAGCATGCCGAGGCCCAACTTGAAGCCAATCCGTCCATCGCGTTGAGGATGATAGCCGGCGCCGGCCACTTGCCACAGCAGGAAAAACCAGCCGAATGGTTGACGGCCGTTGGCTTTGGGCAGGCTGCCAATGCCGCAATCGAGCCGGCCACCATGGGAGACGCGTGATGCTGCGCATAGTTGATGCCAATTCGCCTCTACGCCATGCCACACTGCGCCAACTCTGGCTGGAGTACCGCGAGGACATCGCAACCCTGGCCGATCGAGGCGGCGGCTGCGCCTGATTTGACGAAATCGAAGGGGAACTCGTGCAGCTTCCCACTTTGGTAAGTGCGCCGCTCGGCGCGGCGTATATCGCGTTGGTGGGTGATGCCATCGCAGGGGCGGTGACCGTACGCTTCCACCCCTGGAATAAGGCTGACCTGCTTCGGCTCTTTGTTCGCCCTGGATATCGCCGACAGGGAGTGGCGCTGGCGCTTCTTCGCCAGGCGTTGGCGTGCGCCCGCGAGCGCGGATGCTCATCGCTCCGCGCGATCGCAATGGCCGGTATGGTCGAGGGCCAGCGTGTCCTCGGCTCCGCCGGCTTTGAGGTGATCGAACCGTTTACGGAAGTCCCTGCCTCCTGGGAACCCGTTGTGTTTCTCCGGGCCCGGCTCATGTGAGAAGTTCTACCCGGAAACGAACACCCCCCGGCCTGGCCGGGGGGTGTTCGTTTCCGGGTAGAAATCATTCTGACCTCAGGACGCGGCCAGCTAGTCCGCGTACAATGCAAATCGCGAAGCGGGCGCTTAGAGCCCGAAGCCTCATGAACAGCTGACATTGAAGGAGAACAGGCAATGAAGTGGCAGGAAATGCGCAAGAGCGACAACGTCGAAGACGTGCGACGCGGACCGGGAAGGGGCGCAGTGGCCGGCGGCGTTGGGTTGGGTGGGATCGTCATTGCGCTGCTCGCGGCGCTTCTCTTCGGGGTGGACCCCAGCATAGTCCTCAACACCATGTCCAGCGGCGCGCCGGCGCCCGCGCAGTCTGCTGCACCAGTAAGCGACCAGGACAATGCGTTCGTCCGATCGGTCCTCGGTGACACCGAGGATGTTTGGGGGTCGATCTTCAAGAAGCAACTCAACAAGACCTATCCCGCCCCGAAGCTTGTTTTATTCAGCGGCGCCACGAACTCAGCCTGCGGCACCGCTCAAACCGCGTCCGGTCCGTTCTATTGCCCGGTGGACGAAAAAGTCTATCTCGACATGGCCTTCTTTCAGGCCATCAGCGCTGCGGCCGGCCCCAACGCCGACTTTGCGCGCGCCTATGCCATCGCCCATGAAGTGGGCCATCACATTCAGAACACGCTTGGCATCATGGGCAAGGTCCAGGACCTGCAGCGGCGATCAGACGAGGCAACCGGGAACGCGCTTTCGGTCCGGCTTGAACTTCAGGCGGATTGCTATGCCGGAGTATGGGGTCGCTTCACCGCCAGCCGCGGCCTGGTCGACAATGCGGATGTGACGACCGCGCTCAATACGGCGGCCCAGATCGGAGATGACTACCTGCAGCGGCGTTCGAAAGGCTCGGTTTCGCCCGAGACCTGGACCCATGGCTCCTCGGCCCAGCGCGTAAAGTGGTACAAGCAGGGGCTCACCACTGGCGATATCAACCAGTGTGACACCTTCTCAGTCGCGAATCCGTAGGCTCGCCGATTTATGTGGAGCGGGATTCCCCGCCCCGGCCGACGCCGGGGCGGGGTATCCCGCTCCACTTCTTTTCACCGAACCCGCGCGGATTCAATCACCCGGGCGGCGAAGTCGTAGCGGCCAAAGGTCGGGATGATATACACACCCTGAATGACGTCGCGCAGCTCTTCAACCAGCTCTGACGCGATCTTCGCGCCTTCGGTCCTCGTCTTGCTGCCCACCCCGGCCATCCGCTCGACGACGCTGTCGGGCAGATAAAGCCCCGGCACTTCGTTCTTCATCACCTCGGCATGCCGCACGCTGGCCAGCAAAAGCGCGCCCGCAAAGACAGGCAACGCCAGCTTTCCAAACCGATTCTCGTAGAAGGCCAGGAAGCGCCGGGCGAGGCCCGCATCGAACACCGGCTGAGTCAGGGCGAAATCCGCGCCACACTCGATCTTCTTGCGCAACAACACGGCCTCTTTCTCCATATCCGACGGCGTCAGATTCATCGCGCAACCGACCAGAAACGCGCATGGCTCGCCGATCGACGAGCCGGCCGCGTCCATGCCCTGGTTGAACTTATCCTTGATCAGTTGGATCAGGCCGGTCGGCACGATGTCATGGGCGTCACTGGCCTGCGGGTAATCGCCAATTCGGGTCGGATCGCCCATCGTGACAAAAACATTCCGCACATTCAAGGTATGCGCGGCGAGCAGGTCGGCCTGCACCCGAACCAGATTGCGCCCCCGGACCGGAAAATGCAAAACGGTCTCAACCCCGACCCTTTCCTGAATGCGGTGGGCGAGCGCAAGCGCCCCCATGCGCAACCGGGCCATTGGCGCCTCGGCGATGTCGAGCATCGTCGCGCCGGCGGCCTTCAAGTCGCGGGCAACCTGCTCGGTGGGCCGGGTGTCGTGGCCTTTGGGCGGTTCGATCTCAACCGTGATGACGAACTCGTGCCTGGCCAGCGCGTCGGCCAGCCGGCCATCGGCCTTTGTGGCTTCATGGCGGGCGGCCTCCTCGCGCGGCGCCGAAATGGAAATCCGCGTTGCGGCCGGCGCGCCGCCGAGCGTGTCGAGCGCGACACGCATGGCCCGGGTGTGCTCGGGAGTGGTGCCGCAGCACCCGCCGATCAGGCGTGCGCCCGCACCCACGAAACGGCGCGAAAATTCGCCAAAATACGCTGGCGTGGCGGGATAGGCCAGCCGGCTTCCGCGCGTCTCCGGAAAGCCCGCGTTTGGCATGACTGAAAACTGTATTTGAGATGCGCCGCCAAGACCGGCGCGCATGCGTTCCATCACCGTCATCAGCCCGGACGGCCCGGTCGAACAGTTTGCCCCAATGACATCGACCGCGAGGCTCGCCATTTTCAGCGCCGCATCCTCCGGCGCGAGGCCGTACAAGGTGCGATGGTCGCGGTTGAAGGTCATCTCGGCCACGATGGGCAGAGTGCGGCTGATCGCGCGGGCCGCCCGCACCGCTTGCTCTATCTCTGGATAAGCCGAGAAGGTCTCGAGGATGAGCAGGTCAACCCCAGTGTCAACCAGGGCCGAGATCTGTTCATAAAATGCGTCATAGGCGTCCTCGGGTCGCACCGCGCCGAGCGGGGCGAGCTGCGCGCCGAGCGGGCCAATCGAACCCGCGATCAGGATCTCGCGCCCGACGTCGCGGGCAGCAGCCTGCGCGATTTCGGCGCCGCGCGCGTTGATTTCGGCGACCTGGTTTTCCAGGCCATGTTCGGCCAGCCTGAAGCGATTGGCCCCGAATGTATTGGTTTCGAAGATGTCGGCCCCAGCGCCGCCGTAATCGCGATGAATGTCGGCGATGAGCTCGGGCCGGGTCAGGTTAAGGTGCTCGAAGCTGTCCTCAAAACTTACACCGCGGGCGTTGAGCAGGGTCCCCATCGCGCCATCGGCCAGGAGCGGCCGGGCGCGAAGCAATTCACGTAGATCAGGCATGTTGATTGGGTTGGATGAAATCGGCCGCGACGCGCATGAGCTCGGCCCTCCGTTCCGGGTCGGCGACTTTGCTGCGCAAATAAGCGCTGAGGAGTTCGGGAGGCGTAAGGGATTCGGGATTGTCGATGCCGAGCCGTTGACGCTGATCGCGAACGACCTCGCGGCCGATCCCGACGACGTGGCGAGCGGCAGACAGGGCGGCTTCGACCTCGCGGATTTTGAAGAAAAGTTCCTGGCGTTGGAGCAGCTTGACCCGCACCCGAACGACAGCGTCCACGATGTCCACGCGCGCGATCGCCCGCAGCACGGCCTCGGTCGGTGTTTCGCCGTCTTCGGTGGCGTCTGCGTTGATCGTGACAAAGCGCCGCACCTGCAGTGGCACGAACTCCCAGCGTGTTTGCCCGCGGATGACTTCGACCCAGCAGTAGCCCTTTGGATCGCGCTCCTCGCCGAAGTCGATCCGCTCGAGACTGCCTGAATACACGACCGCCGGGTAACCCGCGCCGTTCAGGGTCTGATGCTTGTGGATGTGCCCGAGGGCGACGTAGTCCCAGGCGGGATCGGTCAGGGCTGCCAGGCTGATGACCGCGTCGCGCCCGATCATCACGTTGCGTTCCGAGCCAAACACGCTGCCGGCCACCGTAAAGTGCCCCGTCAACACGGCCGGAATGGCGGGGTCCACTTCGGCCGCCAGCGCGGTCAGGCGGTTCTCGACGAGCTTCTCGACCTCGCGATCGAGCTGGTCGACGGTCAGCCCGCGCAGCGACTCGTCCTGGGCCAGGCGCGCGCGCTGGGGCCAGGGCAGGGTGCCGATCTGCAGAGGCCCGCGGCGGGTCTCGACCTGACACAGGTTCTCGCCGCTGCCGACGATGACGTTTGGCACGTCCAACGTGCGGAAAATATCGACGCTGCTGGCCCGCTTGTCGACCAGGGGCACATCATGGTTGCCAACGAGCAATACGACGGTGATGCCAGCATCGGCCATCCGTTTGATGTGCCGGGCGAACTCGCGTTGATAGGTTGGATTAGGATCGCGGGTCTTGAACGCGTCGCCGGCGAAGATCACCACGTCCGCATCGCGCTCGAGCGCCTGGGTGGCGATGTCCTTGAGCCGGGCGATGAAGTCCAGCACGCGTGTGTTGACGCCCGTGGCCGGGTCGATCTGGCCGAAGTTCTCCATGCCGATGTGCAGATCGGCGAAGTGGAGCAGGCGTATGGGTTCCATGGTATTTTCCGGGATCGACATGCCCCGGCCTCGCCGGGGCATGTCGATCCCGGACCGAAATTCTTCCGGCGCGGATCGAGTGCGTCCCGCGGCGTGTCGCCTGGAAGGCTAAAGCATGCGCCAACGCTTGGCGGCGATTCGCGCGATTATAGTCCCGGCAACATGTTCGGGTAAAATCATGAACACCCAGCCCCTATAGCTCAATGGATAGAGTATCGGCCTCCGAAGCCGCTGGTCGCAGTTCGAATCTGCGTAGGGGCACTTCCCCGTATGTGGCACGTCCTCCATGGTCCCAACACCGTCGCCCGCGATGAAGAAATCGCAAAGATGCGGGCCCGAGTGGGCGATGACGCCATGGCCGACGTCAACGTCATTTCATTCGGGCCCGATGCCGCGTTGGCCGATATCCAGAACGCCGCCGAGACGATGCCCTTCTTTCTGGAGAAGAAACTCGTCCTCGTCCGCAATTGGCTGAGCAAACAGGGCGCGCCGCGCAAGCGCAAAGGCGAAGACGGCGGCGCGCTGGCAAAGCTGATTGGCTATCTCCCCGGGCTTTCCGACGCGACCGCCCTGGTCTTTATCGAAGACGGTTCGTTGCCGGAGAACCATCCCCTCCTGGCAGTCGCCGACGGAAAGTCAGGCCGGGCCAAGAAGTTTGAAGTGCCGGCCAATCCCGGCCGCTGGCTGATCGAGCGCGCCCAGGCCAGGGGCGGGCAACTCTCGTCGCCGGCCGCAGAAGCCCTTGCCAATCGGATCAATCGCGGAAATAAGAGTGATCGCGATCACTTCGAGGAAGACAGCCGTTTGTATGTGCTCAAGCTCGTCAACGAATTGGACAAGCTCCTTTCATATGCCAACGGCCGGCGTATCGAACCCGCCGATGTTGAGGCTCTGGTTGCGGAGGAAGATGTCGCCGACATCTTCAAGTTCGTCGACGCGATCAACGCCCGCGACGGGGCCGAGGCGTATCGCACCGTGCGGGCTATTCTCGGCCGCGGTGAGCATCCCCTCGTCATCATGTCGATGACCGCCCGGCAGACCCGTACGCTGATCCAGGCCAAGGAAAATGAGCGGATGAGCGAGACCGAATTCGCCCAGCTCGTTGGTCTGCACCCTTTTGTCGCCCGCAAGGCCCTGTCGCAGGCCCGCGGTCTGGAGATGAACGCCCTTGTCCGCGCCCATCTCGCCGTCGTCGAGGCCGACGCGGCGGTCAAATCCGGCCGGATGGAAGATGTTGTCGCGTTGGACGCCTTGATTGCGACGTTGTGCAGTGCCTGAGTGTCTTTTGAGGGACATCCCCGGCAGAGCCGGAGATGCCGCTCGGGAAAATCAACATAAGCGAAATCCCGCCGCCAGCGGGTCGTCCGGCGCGATGAGGAACTCGTGCCGGCCGGTTATCCAGGCTCGGCCGCTGATTTCCGGGACCACGCCAGGATAGGGACCGAAGAGCGTATCGCGCACGGCCCGGGCGGTGAAGCGGGTGCCGATGAGGCTCTCGACCACGAAGTCCTCGCCCAGCTCCAGACGGCCCCGCGCGCGGTCAATCGCCACCCGTCCGCTCACGCCGGTACCCGTTGGCGACCGATCGACTTCGCCCTCGGCGAAAATGCAGACGTTGCGGCTGTGCGCGCCTGCCTCGTGAGGCGGCCCGCACAGAATCGTGCCATACAGAAAACTGAGATCCGCCTCAAAGGGGTGGGTGACCGGTTGAGCCGCCGTTACGGCGCGTTGGATCCGCATGCCGACGTCGATCAGGGCCGATGTTTCGCTGCCGACGAGGCGGAACCCCAGCGCTGCCGCGTCGACATAAGCGTAGAACGCGCCGCCATAGGCAAGGTCGTAGCTGATCTCGCCTAGGCCGGGCACACTGACCCGCGCGTCCAGGGCCGCCGCAAACGAGGGCACATTCTCGAAGGCCACCCGGCGCACGCGCTGGGCGATCGGGTCCCAATCGGCCCGGGCTGTCACCCGCCCGGCGGGCGTGTCCAGGCGTAGCGTTGGCGCCCCGCTGCTGGGCGTCATCATCCCCGTTTCGAGCGCCACCGTCGTCAGGGCGATAATACCGTGTCCGCACATGCTGGAGTAGCCCTCGTTGTGCAGGAACAGCACGCCGGCGTCGCCGTCCGGTGTCACCGGCTCTGTCAAGATGCAGCCATACATATCGTCGTGCCCGCGCGGCTCGAGCATGAGCGCGGTCCGGACCTTGTCGTAATGCGTCCTTGCATGGCGACGCTTGTCGAGGATCGTTGCCCCGAGCAGGGTTGGGTAGCCCTCGGTGATCACTCGCAAGGGTTCGCCCTCGGCGTGCGCGTCGATGGTCCGGATGCGCATCCAGTCTGCTGGCGGTGTCCAGTTCATACGAGGGCGGATGAGAGTCGAACTCACCGCAGC
>JBDSIP010000344.1:0-16763 GCA_039917915.1 Thermoflexales bacterium | reverse complement strand
ACCTGGTCGTCCGCGAGCGCGGCATCGCCCTCGTCACGGGAGAAGTTGGGAGCGGCAAGTCCACCGCCGTGCGGGCCTTCCTGGCTTCGCTCGACACGAACCGGCACACCTTGGTGTATCTCACCCTTCCGATCGCCACCCCCGGCGCGCTGTATCGCCAAACGTTGGCGACCCTCAACCAACCTGTGCCTTTCGGTGCCACCGCCCAGATTGCCGCCCTGCGGGCCGTGCTGGCCGATCTCATCCAAACCCACCGCAAGACCCCCGTCATCGTCATGGATGAAGCCCAGCTTCTGCCGCACGCCCTGATCGACCCTTTGCGCACCCTGATCTCAGCCCAGCTCGACAGCCAATCCCTGGCCGCCCTGATCCTGATCGGCCAACCCGAGCTCCGGCGCACGCTCCAGCTCTCCACCCACGCCGCCTTCGCCCAACGGGTCACCCAACGCTGCCACATCGAGCCGCTCCCGCTCGACGCAACTCTGGCCTACATCCAGCACCATCTCAAGGTCGCCGGGCTCAAGGACGGCGTCACCCTGTTCTCCGACGACGCCCTGCGCCGCATCGCCGATTGGGCTCAAGGGATACCCCGCCGGATCAACCAGGTCTGCGCTGCTTCCCTGGCCGCCGGCGTCATCGCCCCCGGGTTGCCGGAGAAACCCCACAGTTGGGAGCACCCATTAGTCTCAAACGCAAGCGGCGCGTGCTCGTTTGTGGGCGTCTCGACGCCAAGCGCGGTCACCTGCGGCGATACCGCGGCCATGAACAGCGACACGCTGTTGACATTGTCTGAGTAGAGGGCCATTGGATCAGGCGGCCCGGTGTTGTTTGGGATGAGGAAGTAGCTGGACAGGGGATCCTCAGGATGAATATCCTGATCGGGCCCGTGCCAGCCATTCGGCCAGCCCAGGCCGGAGCCGAGCTGGCCGAAGAAGGCGTAGCCGCCCTCGCCGATGCCGAGCACGGGTTTGCCCGAATCGCGGATGGCTTCGGCCGCCAGAGTGGTCGCCGGAGGTTGAGCGGGCCAGTCGGACAAATAGCCGGTGTCGTCGGCGATGAGGATGGCGGCAAAACCCGACCAGTTGGTGGTTTCGGCCGCGACCGTGTCGATGAGCGTCACCGTCCAGCCCTGATCCGCGTTGTCGAGCAGGCTCTTGAACTGCAGGGCGGTAACTTCATCACGATGGTAGACGTAGGCGAGCTGGCCGTTCGGCTGCGGCGTTGACGTCGGCGTCGGCGGAACGGCGGTAGCGGTCGGGGTTGCCGTGGGTGTGGATGTTGGGACGCTGGTGCCTGTGGCGGTCGGCGTTGCCGTACTCGTTGGCGTACGCGTCGGGGTTGGGGTCGCGGTGGCGCAGGCAAAGCCAGACAGTGACGCGGTCGTCCAGGTTTTCGGGCTGTAGAAGAAAGTGCTGCTGGGCCAGCCGTAATGAACATCGGTAGCGTCGGGCTGCATGTGGTACATCCCGATGTTGAAGCCGCCGGTGCAGGGCGAGGAGGCCAGCCCGAGCGGGATGACCCATTCGGCCGATTCGCCGTTGGCGCCGACATCGGCCTTGCCATTCCAGCCGGACAGGCTGATCGGGGTATAGCCGCCGCCGCCATTGCCCTTCTGAGAATTGAGGGTCGAACTGGCGATCCCGATTTCGAGGGCGTAGTCGTCGCTCTGGGCGTTGAGATCGCCGCTGAGGTTGGGGTCGAGATAGACAGCGGCGTACCGATTGGACAGGCTGCCCTGAATGAAATCGGCGCAGACATACAGGTTTGTGCCATCGTGCTTGAGGTAGATCGGGCGGGTTGCGCTGAAGATGTCGGTGAAGGTCTGGCTCACCGCGTCGGCGTATTCGCCGCTATTGCACACGCCGTCAAGAGTGGGGACGTTCTGGCTTTGGGGGATGGTGACCGTTCCGCCTGCGTGCGGCAGGCTGGGAGGCGAGGCCAGGGCGGCCGAGGCGGCACTCAACGCCGCGGCGAGCAACAGGGCGGCGGCGCCAAAGCGCCAGGTGCGGGTGATCGTGGGCATGTCCTTCTTCTCCTCAAAAAAGGCGTGACCCGCGACTTCCCCATGTCTCGCGACCCTCGCCGTTCATGCAACATGTGATGGTCGATTTTATGAGCGAGGGGGGAATCTGGCATGCGAGGGGGATATGGAAAAGCTAAACCGGTCAACGCTTAGGGTTGGCAGGTTTACGACGCGCCATCCGGATCCGGGCGCGAAATCGGCGTTTGCTTACTTCAGCCCGAGGGCCATCCTGGCCAGGGCAAGCATCTTGTCGCGGGTGACGGCCTCGGTGTAACCGCCCAGGATGAGCACTGCCACCACCTGTTCCTTCACCGCGACGATCGCGCTACCGGCAACACTCGCGCCGGAACCCGTATCAATCGCCATCCAGGCTTCATCGCCAATACCGTCGACCGCAGCGAACGGGGGGCCATTTCCCACGGCCTCGTCGAGCATGGTCTGAACCATTATGTGTCCGCCGGTGGTGAAGTTGACGATCACCAGCGAGTCGTTGGAGACGTACTGGCACTCAGTACCGCCATATTGCTCGCCGGGTTTCTCGCTTGGGGCCCCAATCGACCTGCCGAAAGTCGCGAGCATGAACGCCGCCGGCAGAGCGGCGCAGGCGCTTACCGCTTTGGTTGGCACGCCTGTTGCGGGTACGGCCGTAGGCGCGCGGGTGGGTGTTGGCCGGACCGCAGTCGCCGGCACGGCGGTGGCGGTGGCGCGCACGGCCGTTGGCGACTTGGGTGTCACAGTCGCCGGAACGGCGGTCGCTGGAACAGCCGTCGCCGGGACAGCTGCTACTGGAACAACCGTTTCCGGAACAGCCGTTGCTGGAGCAGCCGTTGCCGGAACGGGGGTCAGCGGCATGGGTGGGGGACTTGCGCAGCCCATGAGCAGCGCGGCCACAAGCGCGCCGATCAGCGCGGAAGGATGGGTCGGTCGGTTTACCATGATGTGCTCCTGAAGAGATAGCCCCCGGCTTGGCTGCGGGCTATCTCTTCCATTTCGTTGTTCGGTCTACAGCGTCTTCTCGTAGATCCGGTGTTTCTTGTAGATCGTGGCGCCCATCCGCAATGCGTCGTCGAGGGTGAGCACGGTCTCCTCGATCTGGACGATGTCGGCGTGCTCGAAGCGCCCGTCGCTGATCGTGCGGAACATCTCGGCGTACAGAATGGCGTTGACGCCCAGCCCGCGATAGGGGGCCAGGATGCCGGCCCCCATCAGATTCAGCCAGCGGGTGCGCTTGAACTCGCGCAGGATCCAGAGCCAGCCCAACGGAAAGAGCCTCCCCTTTGCCCGCCGGATGCCGTCGCTGAGGTCGGGAAAACCAAACAGGAAGCCGGCAATGACGTCGCCCTTCATCACCAGCTTGATCAGGCGCGGCTCACCCACCTGCATCAGCCGGTCACCGATGACCTTGGCTTCGGCTTCGGTCACGGGGTTGAATTCCCAGTTGCCTTCAAAGGCGTCGTTGTAGATCTGAACAATGCGGGGGATCCACTCGCGCAGCTCGGCCTTGTTGGCAAAAGTCTTGATCGAAAATCCGCGGCGGGCCTTCATCTTCTCGGCGATCTCGAACACCCGCTCGGGGAGCTTGGGCTGGCCGGGCAGATACAGCGACATGAAGTCGCGCTGGGTGGTGTAGCCCGCGCCTTCGATCAGCAGTCCGTAATAGGCATGGTTGTAAGGGACGCCGATGGCGGGGTGATGATCGAAGCCCTCGACCAGAACGCCCAGCCCGTCGCCCTGCAAGAAGCCCTTTGAGCCCACGATGTTGGTCAACCCGCGCGCCTTGGCCCAGGCCTCAACGGCGCCAAACAGGCCGCGGGCCGCCTCGGGGTCATCCTCGCAGTCAAAGAGATAGAAGTTGGCCGTTTGGCTCTTCCAGTGCGCGTTGTAATGCCGGTTCTCCAGGGCGGCGATCTGCCCAACCCGCCGGCCGTCGCGCTCGGCGACAAAGAACGCCGCGTCGCTATGCGCGTAGTAGGGATTCTTGGCCCGGTTGAGCATCAGCCGGGTGTCGTCGACGATCGGCGGCACCCAGTACGGGTTGTCGCGGTACAGCCGGAAAGGCAAGTCGATGAAGCGGTGGACCGCGCGCGGGTCGGTGGTGTCGAGCTCGGATATTCGAAGGGTCATGGTGGTGGCGGGCAGGCAACCCGGTGCACCATAGGCCAAATAGCGGCGGGTGTCAAGTTGCGCCCTTCGCCTCGCTCGCGCGATCCACCGAAATCGGCGTCACTTCCTCGGTCAGCGCGGTCGGGCTGACCGGCGGGCGGGGCGGCAACGGGATGGGCGGCAACGCCGACGACGGGGTCGGATGCAGGTCGATCTCGACCTGGGCGCTCTGAGCTGCCCGCGATGCAACGACGGACGGGGCGAGCTCGGGGCTGGCCGGCGGTCGCCACGGTCCGGTGTTTCGGACGGCGCGTTGGACCGCGCGCAGGGCGGACCAGCGCTTGAGCGCCTGGAACGAATCGAAGGTCGAGCGGGCCGGGTCGCGGACAGCCATGTACCACGGGCTGCTGCGCGGCACAACGATGTTGATCTGGCCATGCGTGGCGACGTAATCCCAAAGCGCCTGGGCCATCGAAACCGAGCCGGATTCGGTCACGCGCGCCACCCGGTCGCGCCAGCCGATGATGCCAAGCTCGCGCAGCGAGGCCAGGCTGGTGGTGAAGATGAACTTCCGCCCGCGCGCATCAGTGACGGCGAAACGCGGCGCGGGCTCGGCCGCGACGCCAGTGATGCCCATCCGCTCATTGATCCGGATGGATTCGCCGAGCAGGTCGGCGATCTGCTGGCCGGCGACGCTGCCCCATTCATGCTGGATGCGCTGTTCGAGATCGCTCCGCCAGGCGGCGAGGTCGGCCCGGCTGGTCTGCTCGGCAATAGCGAGCTGGGTCTTGCGCAGATTGTCAATCGAACCGCTGATCCTCAGGTTGGAAAGGATGATGAGGATGATCAGCCCGCCAAAGATAACGTAGATCAGCAACTCCGAGATCCGCGCGCCGGGCGAGGTGTTGAGGGTCGGCGCGAGGGTGGGCGCCGCGGGCGGGCTGGTCGGGAGCGCGGCCCGGTCGGCGACCAGCACAAAATCCACCCGCGACTGCGCGGGCAGGGTGGAGGTGAGCGCGCGGTAGCCGACGGGCGGAACGACCGAAATGCCGCTGCCCGCCCTTGCGCGCAGGACGTACTGGCCGAGGTCATCGGTCAGTGAAAGCGAGCTGCCGTCCACGCTGGTGACCCGTGTCTCGCGCACGGGCGCTTCGGCCGCGTCGCATTTTCCGTTTCCGTTTTCGTCGAAGCAGACTGTGCCGGTTACCAGAATGACATCGGGATCCAGCGGGTCAAGCCGGCTGATTTCGCGCGGCTCGCGGGCGGGCAGCACGGGCGGGCGTTGGGTGGACGTGGGCGTGGACGTAGACGGCGGCTGCGTCGGAAGTGGGGCCGGGGTGCTAGTGGATGTCGCCGTCGGCGGGACGAGTGTCGGCGTCGGCGCTGGGGGCTGGGCAACGGCGGCTGGCCGCGCTGTCGGCGGGACAGGGGTCGCGGTGGGTTCCGGTGTGTTTGTTGGTACGACGAAGCGCGGAAACGTCGCGGTGGGTTCCGGTGTGTTCGTTGGTACGACGAAGCGCGGAAAGGTTGAGGTGGGCACAACGAAACGCGGAAACGTTGAAGTGGGCACCGGAGTCGGCTCAGGCGTTGACGTGGGCGACGGCGTCTGAGCCCAGGCAATAACGGGAATGCTCGCGGCCGCGCATAGCGCGAGTGCTGCGTACAGGATGCGTCTGAGTTTCACGGAAACCTCACGATGGCAAGATCCCCAAACCGAAGCAGAGGAAGCCCGGTGGCGCCTCTGCCCGTCACAGAAAGACTCGAAACGTGGACGCTGTACTGAGATGCGGCGCTATTGTTGGTGGCGGCGTTACGAAGCCTAAGGAAAATAGTCCGGTTCGAATTGGGAGGAAATTCGAGCTCGGTGCCAGTATCTAATGGATATGCTGTACCTGTCGAGCACGCTCCAAGTATGAACTCGCCGACAGGGTGCGCCGTCTGGCCATCTCCAATCGCAAAAATGGCGTATAGCTGATTCGTTGGGACACTCGGAAAGTCAATTCGAATCACATCTGTGTCCGTAATACCCCCGCCGGGACCGGGTTGGAAAGTTCGCGTCTGCACTTCGCCGATTTGGAGGGTACTGGCCAAGATGCAGTCGTTGTCGGGCTCATAGGCGTCGCCGGGAATGGGCGTTGCGGTGGGAGTGGCGGTCGCGGTCGCAGTTGGCGTCATCGTTGGCGTTGTGGTCGCGCTGGCGGTTGGTGTTGGGGTAGGTGGGGTGTAGTCGCGGGACATACGCGGGACGTAGACATATCGGATCGGAAACGGCGTATGGGTTGCCGTAGCGGTCGGTGTGTTCGTCGGCGTGGGTGTGTCGGTCAGCGTCGCCGTCGGTGTGTTCGTCTGCGTGGGTGTGTCGGTCGGCGTCGCCGTCGATGTGTTCGTTGGCGTGGGCGTATCCGTTGGGGTCACCGTAGGCGTGTTCGTCGGCGTCGGGGTGGGGGTGCTTGTTGGAGTTCGGGTCGGGGTTGGCGTGGGCGTTGGCGTTGGTGGATCGTAGATCCGCAGCAGGGTCTGCCCGTATGTCACGGCGCCCAGGCTTGAGGTCGCGGTGATGTAGAACATCGTCGAGGCTTGGTGGGGGAGCCCGGAAGGGAAGGCGATCAGAGCAGCCGGGAAACTCCCACTCTGCCCGACGGACCGCGCCAGCGTGTCGCTCAGCGGGTAGGTCGACCAGCCCGAAGACACTTCAATCGCGAAGGTCTCGGCGGTATTGCTATTATTCGTCAGCGTTTGGGTGATGACCAGAAAGGTCCCCGGAGGCGCATCAATCGTGTTGCCGGTTGGCGCCAGCGTCGCCGAGGGCGCATAGCTTGCGATGAGCGTCTGCGTGAAGGTCCGCCGCCAGGTTGGATTGAATGGATACTGGACTGCGACAATGGCGTTGGTCTGCGTTCCGCTGATCGCGCCGGCCGGAATGAGGTTGACGAACGCGAACTCTGTTGTCTCACCCGACAAAAGCGCCTGCGACTGACTGGGCGGCGCGCCCCACGCGCTCGAAAAGGATGCAGAGGCGTCCGTGACGCAGCCCGGGTGATTGGCCAGCAAGATAACGCTGTTGGTATACACACCCGGGAGCGCGACAATTGTGTCCGCCTGCAGCGCGCCAGTGAGGCAGTTCGCCTCGGGCGCGTCGGCTCGGTTGGCAGCAAGTCCGCCCGGCTCAGGCGTATCCGCCCAGGCCGGCAGGATGGCAAGCCCTGTACCCAGACCAACTAGAAGTGCGATGGCAACCGATGCGCTGCGTTTCATGGTGATGCGATGTGGGTGCGTTGGACCCTAAGACTAGCCGATTTTCGGAATTCGCGCTAGGCCATCTGGCCAACGTCCGCAACGATCGTATGCCAGACTGGGTCGGATGAAGCTGACACCTAGCTGACGGCGGGGCCGGCTTGTCATAACGGAGGGACCTGACAGGTCAAGCCGGTAGCGCAACGACCTGTCAGGTCAGGCCGGTAGCGCAGCGACCTGACAGGTCAGCCGGTGGCGCAGCGACCTGACAGGTCACCCCCCGCGCGCGGCGACCCCGATGCAACCGTCTCTGAAAGCAATATTCCCCGCCCTGGCGTGCGCCGGGCGGGGAATATTGCTTTGGGAATGACGCGATTGGCGATTAGCGCGGCCGTTCGCCAAGGGTGACCTTGACGTCCTGGGGTTTGCCGCCCCGCACAATCGTGAGCGTGACGGTATCCCCGACCCTTGAGCTGGATAGCATGGTGCCGATCAGCCCGTCCGGATCCTTGATAACTTGCCCGTTGAAGGCGGTGATGATGTCGCCGACCTTGAGCCCGGCCCGCTCACCGGCCTCGCCCACGACCAGGTTCGAGACGATCGCGCCCTGCTTCAACCCGTCACCGACCTGGGCATCGACCGGACCAAGCGAGGCGCCCAGATACGGATAACGTACCTGGCCCGTCTCCATCAACTGCGTGGTCACCCGCTTGACGGTGTTCACCGGCACCGCAAACCCCACGCCCGAGTTCGACGGCTGCCCGCCGATGCCGCCGGCCGAGTTCGTGGTCCGAATCGACGAGTTCACTCCGATGACCCGCCCGCGCATATCAAACAACGGGCCGCCCGAATTGCCGGGGTTTATGGCTGCGTCGGTCTGGATGATCTCGGGGTTGCTGAAGCCAGGCGAGGTGGCCGTGCCGCCCTCGCTCAGAGTCCGCCCAATTGCGCTGATGATGCCGGTCGTCATCGAGCCCTCGAGGCCAAACGGGTTGCCCAGGGCTAATACCTTCTGGCCGGGCTTGAGGTTGGACGAATCACCCAGTTCTACCGGCACGAGTTGGTTTGCCGGAACGTCGACGTTGATCACGGCCAGGTCGGCATACGTGTCCGTCCCAACGATCTTGGCCTTGGCCACCGTGCCGTCAGCGAAGCGGACGGTCACCTGGGTGGCCCCGGCCACCACGTGGTTGTTGGTGACAATGTTGCCTTTTTTGTCGATCACAAAGCCGGACCCACTGCCCGAAGTCGAACCGGCGTTGCGCGTCGTTGACGCAATCGTGACCTGAATGAAGACCACCGAGGGATTCAAGCGCTGATACAAATTGATCAGTACCTTTTCTTCCTGATCGACCACCGCGCGCTCCGCATCGGGGATCGCGGTCGGGGTCGGGGCGAAACCCTGTCCAGGCGCCGGCGCCGGCGCGGGCGGGTTGCCCCTGGCGGGCTCAGCCGCCGGAGGCCCTTGGGGCGCGGCGGATGGCGCTGGACGGGCCGCGGTGGGCGTGGCGATGAGATTGTTCAGGAAATCGGGGGCGCGGAGTGACACGCCGCAGGCAAGCGACGGAAGGATCAGCAGAGACAGGCCAAGCGTGGCGACGATGCGTTTGTGATTCATATTTCCTCTTCGTGGTGCGGCTATTGTCGTCCCTATTTTTCCAACGCGGGAGAATAGCCTCACTCGCAACACCCAGACCTATAATGCCACGAGTTTAGGGGAGACTTAGGCAGTCTTAAACCCCAGCCAGCATGCAGTCCGTTTCGCCTCGAACCGCCGACACCGCCACGCCCGAATCCCCCCGCGGTGTCGCTCCCGCGCCGCCCCGGGCGCCGGACGCGTTGGAGCAGCGTGATCGCTGGCGGCAGGCGTGGCAGTTCCTGACCTCCGACTGGCTGCTCGCGCCGGTGTGCATCCTGCTGTTCCTGGGCTTCGCGGCGTCATTCGGTCTGCCGCAGGCGCCGGCGGAAGGGCAACAGGACGCCCTGGCCTTCAGTCAGTGGCAGGCCCAGGCACGCGATGTTGCCGGGCCGGCCTACGCCGCGCTCACCGATCTCGGCCTTTTCAACGTGTTCCGCGCGTTCTGGTTCCGCCTGGCCCTGGCCGTCCTCGGCGGGCTGGCCGGCATTCGGCTGGCCGATCGGATCCGGCGCCTGATCCGCCCGCCGACAGGTCTGGAGGATGAAGCGCGTCTGCGGGTCACCGAGCACGCGCCGGCGATGGAATGGATCATTGCGCGCCTGCGGACCTCCGGCTACCAGATTCGCCAGGTAGCGGAGGAAGCCTCCGGCGCGTCGCGCGTGCTGTGCGCGGATCGCGGCCCGATCCCCCTGGCGCTCTCCATCGGGTTGCACCTCGGGCTGGCCCTGATTGCCATCGGCGCGGCCTGGAATGGCTTGCGCGGTTGGGACCTTCCGCACCGCCAGGTCGACACCGGTGTCGCCGTCGCGCTTCCATCGCAAAGCCCCATCTCCAGCCTGAACCTGATCGCCGTCGATGGCGATACGCGGGTGGCCAGCCTGCGCTTGAACGACACCGTTGTGTCGCTGACCGCCGGCGGGCCGCCGGCGAGCGCGCACGGAGTCACCGCCCAACTGCTTGAGTTAACCCCGAAATTTCGGCTGACTGCGCTGGATGCGGCCCGCAATCCGCTCACTCTGACCACCTCCAGCTACGCGCCGGCCGAAACGTCGGTAATCTTCGCGCTGCGGGCCAATGAGCCCGAGCTGGCGATCCTGCTGGATCAGGCCCGGTTGGTGCTCTTCGTCGCATCGCCGGATGCCGCGCAGCCCCAGGGGCGGCTGCGCGCCGCGCGCCTGCCCTCGGGCAGCGTGCTTGGCGAGTGGCCGCTCGGCGCGAAGATCGATCTGGGCGATGCAACGGTTGAGCTCGATCCGTTGTATGGTGGCGTTATCGCGTTACGTTATGCGCCCGGCGACCCGCTGCTATGGGCCGGGGCCGCGTTGGCGGCGCTCGGGCTGATCGCCGTGCTGCTATATCCGGCCCGGCGCATTGTTGTCCGCCAGAGCGCGGTGTGGACCGAAATCTATGCCAGCGGGCGCGGGGCGCGGACCGACGCGCTGCGCCTGCGTGATTGAGCGCTTGACGAGGTGGGATCAATGAATTGGAAGCCCGATATCACGTTTGCCCGCGTTGCCGGGGAGCAGATGGACGAGTATGTCCATGCCGAGGTGCTGTTCTTTCCCGTCGGCGGCATTGGCGGCATGCAGATGCCGGCCTTGACGATCGGGACGTGGCTGGAGACGGCCTGGCGGCTCAGCGCGGCCTCGCTCGGGGCGCCCGAGCAGGCTGTTCTCGCCGATGCCAGGGCCGCGGTCACCCGCATCCGGGCGCGGGTCCCCCAACTCTATGAGGCCAAGGCCCGGCGCGAGGTCAAGAGCCGTCTCGAATCGATGTCGATGTGGCTGGAGGAGCTGCCGCCGCGCAAGGAGCCCCGACCGCTCACTCCCGGGCAACACACCGGCTATCTCGTCCAGGCCCACCTTCGGCTCAAGCTCGAGTTGTTGCGCGAGGATGTGTCGCAGACCCAGGACCTGCTCCAGCGCCTGCGCGGCTGGGATGATCGGCTGCGCTCAAGGTTCGTGCCAGGGCCGTTTGTGTTTGAGTCGGAAATCGAAGCCGCTGCGATGCCTCGAGAGCGCTACTGGTTCCTGTTCGGCGGCATTTGATTCTTTCTGAAGCGATGTATCCCGGGCGAAGCCGGGAATACATCGCTTCAGCGTAACTTCTAATTACTGTTTCGTCGCCGGGCGCACGATGGCGCCTTCTGGCGGGACGAAGCCCGGGCCGTAGCGGAAGACGGCCTGCCAGGGCACGTAGCGGCTGACAAGCTTGTCGGTCATGACGACTTTGCCGTCCTTCTTCACCACGCGCTCGAGCGAAATCGTCGCGCCATCGACCGCATAGTCGACCTGCCTGGCCGTCTTCGGCGGGACCTTGCCTTCGGGATCGGGTTCGTAGATATCGGGCGCGTGCTTGATGACATTGCTGATCACCGGTTTGGTGAAAGTGACCTCGCGGTTGTCGGGCGCGCCAAAGAACTTGAAGGTCAGTGTGGCATTCGCGCCGTCGTAATACGTCTCGATCAGAATATGCGCGTCGGTGTCATTGACGAACTTGAGATCGACGTAAGGCTCGAACACGGTCGCGTCGAGGCCGGCGCCCATGCCGCGCTCGTAGTAGCCTACCCGGTAGCCGTGCGGCAGGCGCTCCTTGATGGTGAAGCCCGCCTTCAGGGCCGCCTGATAGACGGTGGTGGAGACCTGGCATACGCCGCCGCCCACGCCCTTGATCGTGCGGTCGCCGACGATGATGAGGCCTTCTTCAAAACCTTCTTCCGCGGTCACCTCGCCCAGGTATTTGTTGAAGGAAAACATCTCGTGCGGCTTGATGACAACCCCGTGAAAGCGCGAGGCGGCGACTTTGACGTTCTTCATCCGCTCGGCGCTCGACCCCTTGAAGAATGTCGTCCCCTGGGCGACGAGGCCGGTGATGCCGAGCTGCTGGGCGGTTGTGGCGGCGCTGAACTCCGGGGCGGCCAGCTTGATTTGAGCCATGACGTTGTGCGCGCCGTCGGTGAGCAGGGATTTCTCGATCGCGTTGAGGGTGGCCTCGGCATCGATCTGGCGCTCAGATTTTCCAGGCGCGATCACCTGCAACTGTTTTGTCTTCTCGTCGAAGACATAGCGCGCGTTCTCAGCCGTGCCTGTGATCAGCGCGGCGAGCGGCGCGATGAGCGGCGCAAACTTTTCGCGGCGGATCTTGAGATCCAGGGCGATGGCGCCATCGGCCTGCGAGATCTCTTCCAGGCGGGTGTAGTTGGGCAGGTCGGCCGCCTTCAGACGGAACGCCTCAGCGTTGGGCAGGGGTTTGCCGTCATTGTCCCAGCGCGGGACGGTGACGACCAGATCGCCGCTGACGAGCTTCCTGGCGGCCGCCATTGCGCTTGACGCGCTGGCCACCTTTGGCGGAATAGAGACGACCTGGAGGGTGACATCGACGGGCTGGCCCTCGAGCGCGGCGCTGCGCATCACGGCAAGCGCGGCCTCGACGTTTAGCTCCTGCCCGGCCTGGGCGACGACTTCCTGGGGCGCGCCTTTGTCCCAGTTCAGGGCTGCGCTGCGCGGGGTGCGGCGCGTGTCACGAGCGAGTTCGTTGATGACGCGCTGGGCGGTGGCTTCGTCAATGGTGACGACGGGCGCAACATCGACACCCAGCCACCAGGCGCGGGCCTGAACTTTCAGGCGCGACCATAGATCCGCATCCCGGCCAATGCTCAGGGCGTTCAGAGATGTCGCGCCGGCGTCGAGACCCGCGCCGAGATCGGCCGGCCGCAGGCTGGCCTGCTTATCTGCGATGCGCAGGGTGACGTTGGGCGACTGGAAGTACGTATCGCCCTTCTTCTGGGCGATCCTGAAAATCTCCTCGACCCGCAGGCCGCCCACGTCGGTGCCCTGCAGGCGCACCCCGGGGAAGGCCCGGTTGGCGTAGCTGGCCTGGAACAAGAGCAGCCCAAGCGCGCCGGCCACCACCGGGACCATCAGCATGGAGCCCAGCAGATACAGCGGGTTGAAGACACTCTTGAGGACCGGCCAGATGCGCGACATATGCCGTAGGATTCTAGCAGTCCCCTGCCCCGTTTGGGAATACGGTTGCCCTCCTGCGCCCCTCCGGGATGCCGCTGGGCGGCGCAAAGAGTGTCGCTGGGATCGATATTCCGCGGCTTCACCGGGGAGTATCGATCCCGGCCATTGGAAAAGCCCGTGGCGGCGAGTGGCGGCTACAATTCCGGATATGACCGAATCGCAGGAATTTCAGCCCGCCGGCCGGTGGGTGATGGTCGTCGACGACGACGTCGAAACAACGCTATATCTCGAAATGTCCATTGATGGAGGTTTGGGCGGCCTGCTGGAGTCGGACAACGACGAGGAGCCCGAACCATTTACCGGGCGCTACACCTGGAACGCGCCGACGCGGGTGCTGCGCCTGGACTTCCTGTTCGAGGGTGACCCGCCCGAGTCCTTCGATGTGCGCTTTGAGAGCCGGACCCAGGATGGCTATGTGGCCGTCGACGATGAGGGCACCGCTTACGTTTTCATGCCGGCTGAATAAGCGCTCAAGGTAACGAACCTTTCCGCCCGTTCTGATTGTCGAATGTCACAGAACGCCACCCCAACAACCGTCATCCCGCGCGAAAGCGCGGGACCCATACGTCGGTCCGATAGACATCTGCGATCGGCTGCGATTTCGCCCATCGTCGGTATGGGTCCCGCGCTTTCGCGCGGAATGACGAGCATAGGAGGGGCAGGGATCACGACGCCCGCATCATGCCAAGCCTGTTGAGCGAGCTGAACATCACCGAGCGCCGGCGCGTCGTAAACGGCGCGCTGCGGATGGTGGCGGCCCGCAAATGGAATGATCTCGGCCGGCACGCCCTCGCCCAATTGCCCGAGGTCGCGCAGCGCCGACAGGCTGCCGGTTATCCGGATGCCCCATCAGGCGCCGGCCAGGCCCTGCGGGATGTGCTCGCCAATGCGATCGACGGGCTGCGCCCCGACCCAAATGCAGCGCCCGATCCGGCCGATCGGCTGTGGCGCTCGCACCTCATCCTGCGCCGTTGTTTTTTGGAGGGCAAGGCCCGCAATGCGGTGGCCGACAGCCTCTTCATCGAGCGCGGAACCTACGACCATGAGCAAATCCGGGCGCTGAACGAGCTGGCCGACCGGCTGGCCGAACTCGGGCGCGCGGAGACCATGGCGCCCGTCTTCCGGCGGGCCGCGCCGCCCCCGCCGCTGCAGGGCGTGCTCGGGCGCGAACGGGTGTTGTCAGAAATCAAGAGCCGCCTGGCTTCCGGCGCGCGGGCCCTGGCCGTACATGGGCTGCCAGGGATCGGCAAGACCACCTTGCTGGCCAGCCTGGCCGGCGATGCCGATTTGGCCGCCCGTTTTCCGGATGGAATTCTGTGGACGGCTCTGGGCAGCCACGGCGACGCGGGCGCGGCCCTGTCCGAATGGGCGATCGCCCTGGGCGCGCCGACGCATGAGATTGGAGCGTTGGGCGGTCTGGCCGAGCGGGCCCGGGCAGCGCATGACGCGATCGGCGCAAAACGGGTTCTGCTCATCGCCGATGACGTATGGGACCCGGCCGCGGCGCTCGCGCTGCGGGTCGGCGGCCCGGCCAGCGCCTGTCTCATCAGCACCCGCTCGCCGGCCATCGCCGTCGATTTCGCCGGGGCGGGGGCGATCGCCATCGAGGCGCTGGGCGATGCGGACGCGCTGTCACTGCTGTCGCGCTTTGCGCCCGAGGCGGTGCGCGACCGGCCCGACGCCGCCCGCGAGGTGTGCGCCGCAGTGGGCGGGTTGCCCCTGGCCCTGACCCTGATCGGCGGGCGGCTGCGCCACGTCGGCCATGCCGGGCAGGCCCGCCGCATTACGAGTGAACTCGATCACCTCAGGACGGCTGAAGCCCGGCTTGACCTGTCCCGGCCCGAATCGCTGATCGAGCGGCGGCCGGGGATGCCCGAGGGCGCGCCCACGACACTGGCCAGCGTGATCGCGCTCAGCGACGAGCAGCTCGGCCCGGCGGCGCGGGCGGCCTGGTATGCCCTGGCGGTCTTCCCGGCCCAGCCCAATAGTTTCGCTGAGGAGGCCGCCCTGGCCGTGAGCGCGTCCGGTCTGGAGGCCCTCGACGCGCTGGTCGACGCCGGGATGGTCGAGGCCGAGGCGGACGGGCGTTTTCGCATGCATCAGACCATCGCCGACTATGGGCGCTTGCAGCTCGCGGCCCAGCCCGATCGCGGCGCGGCGGCGCAGGCGCGGTTTGCAGGTTACTACACAACGTTGTGCGAGAGCGCTATCGACGACGATGGGCGGCTCGCGCCCGAGCAGGCCAACGCCCTGGCGGCGCTCGAGGTCGCCTACGCGGACGGATTGAGCGCTGGCCTGATCCGCGGCGCGAATGCGTTGTCGCGGATGCTGCTCACCCGCGGCGAGTATGCGGCGGCCGAGCGCCACCTGCAGCGGGCCAGCGTCGCGGCCGAGGCGGCCGGCGACGGGCGGGCGCTGGCGGCCGTGCTGATGAACCTTGGTTTTGTCCGGGTGAAGCGCGGATTCTACGCCGAGGCCACCGCCTTGTTTGAGCGTGGTTTGGCGCTCGCGCGCGCGGCCGGCGAGCGCCGGCTGGCGGCGACTCTGTTGCAGCACCTCGGGCATGTGGCCACCGACCTGGCCCGCTATGACGACGCGCTGGCGCGCTACGAAGAGTGCCTGGCGATCGCGCGAGCCGAGGGTGATCGGCGCCGCATCGTCGAAGTCCTGTTCTTCAAGGCCCTGATGCACGACCAGCACAGCGACTTCGGCGAGGCCGAGCGCTGCTTGAACGAGGCCCTGCCGCTGGCCCGGGCAATCGGCCATCGCGAATTCGAGGCGACCTGCGTGTCGGGTCTGGGCGTGGTGGCCTGCAAGCGCGGGCAGATCGAGCGCGGGCTGGACCTGGTGCGGCAGGGCATGGCCATGTCGCGCGGAGTTGGACACAAGGAAGGCATTGCGGTGTGCTGTTTTGTGCTGGGATTCGGCACGCAATCCTTGTTGGGCGAAGCCGAGGCGGGGGTTTACTATCGCGAGGGGCTGGCCCTGGCTCGTGAGATCGGGCATTCGCGGCTGATGGCGATGCTGTTGGCCGCCCAGGGCGAGTTGCTCGCCCAGCACGGGCCGGCCAGCGCCGGGCAGGCCCGCGCGATGTGCGATGAGGCGGTCGAGATCGCCCGGCGGGCCGGGCACGGGCATGAGCTCAGTTTTGCCCTCGAGCAGCGCGCATCGCTGCGCACCTGGCTGGGCGAGTACGCGGCGGGCGCGCGCGACTGCGAGGCCGCCATCGCCGAGGCCCGCCGAATCCGCAGCCCGGAGCGCGAGGCATTTGCGATGGCCCGCCTGGCCGTCAATCAGGTCCGCGGCGGGGCGCCGGCCGCGGCCGCGCTGACCGCGGCGCGCAGCCTGGCCCTGCTCGGGCGGATCGGGTTCGGCCCGGCCCAGATCATGTCGTATCTGCGGAATGCGCGGGCGATGGTGTAGGGCGTTGGTAAGGTTCGTAAAGTTTGGTCAGGTGGATAACGTTGGTAAGGTTTGGTCAGGTGGATAAGGTGTGATCAGGTTGGCGTTGGAGCTTAGGCTTCAGCCAGAAAGGGTACTCCGTACGTTAGAAGTTTCAGCCCTGCAGGCAAGCGCTTACTGTGATCAACCTTGCGGGTAGGCGCTTGCGAACAGATTCTGGTGGGGCTTGCCTGACTCACCTCTGGGAACGTCTCCCCGGCTGAAGCTGGCATCGACCCCTCTCGCCCGTCATCCCACGCCCCCACACCGTCATCCCACGCCCCCACACCGTCATCCC
>JBDSIP010000343.1:0-5041 GCA_039917915.1 Thermoflexales bacterium | reverse complement strand
CAGGACCACCGCCCCAACGCCCACCGCCGTCGACACAAAACTCAGCAGTCCGCCGAAGAAGGGGATGGCCCCCAGCACAGCCAGGCTCAAGGCCCCGGCCGCAGTCTGCCCCATCGGCGTCCAATCCGCGCGACCGAACGCCTGCATCACCCGCTCACCGACCACGCGCGAGACGACCGACCAGCCGAGCAGCATCGCTCCAATCAGCGCCACAATCGCGAGCAGGCTCGCCGGGATCAGACAAATCGTGATCGCAAGCACGACGGCGATCACCGGTACTGCGATCAGCGTCAGCGCGCCCAGCCCGCCCGAGGCGACGGCGTTCCCGCGCAGCACGTTCTCGACCTGGCGGACATGCCGCGGAACCAGCACCATGACTCCCAGCGCAGCCAGCACCGCCAGGGTGATATTGACCAGGCCGCCAAAAAAGTCGCGGACCGCCCGGGCGTACCACTCGAACGGCGAGACGTTGACCGACGGCACGCGCGGCCTGTCCGGCGCGGACGGCACAGGCAACTGGGTGCTGCGCCCGCTGGTAAAGCCGCCGTCGTTGTCGAGCCGGCCACCCAGAAAGGTTTGGTTGCCCTCGAGCCGGCCGCTCCTGCGCAGGCGGGCATTCCCGCCGGCCATCACCAGATCCCCGCGGACCGTGCCGGCGATGTCGATGTTGCCTCCGAAGACATTCAGCTTGCCGTCAATTCGGCTGCCCTCCTCGAGCACAACGTTGCCGCCATACACCGACAGGTCGCCGTCAATGGTTTCGTTGCTGCGCAGGGTGAAGTTATCGCCAAAGATGCTCTGCGAGCGCAGGGTGCGCCGCTCGGCAGGGGCCAGAGGCTCGGGGGTCTGGCCCATCGCCAGCCCCGGGCCGCCCAACGCAATCATCAGGCCTGCGAACGCGGCCAGGGCCAGGCGGGTGATTATGTGATGTCGCATGAGTCTCTCCATGTGGTTGTTGCGCGCGCGCCTACCGCAGGCGCAGGGATGACACGCCCAGCGTCGCGCGAATGGTCACGGTTGGGCCCGAGGCGCTGCCGCGGCCGGGCGAATCGTAGGTGTCACCGCTCCGGGTCCAGCCCTCGGTCCGCACGCTGGTCAGCCCGCCGTCCACGATAACGCGGATCGGCGTCCCGGCGCTTTCGATCGTCAGCGACGACGCGCCGCCGTCCAACGTAATTTGCGCATTCCGATTCAGCTTGCCATCGAAGGCCAGGGTGAGCTCGCCCGCGCCCGCGCTGAATTTCGCCTCGCCGATGTTTGCGTTGGCCAGGCCGCGCAGACGGGCCCGGGCCGCGCCGCTCGTCAACTTGAAGCGCTCCATCGGCTGCGGGTTCGGCGCGCTGAAGCGAATCTCGGTGTCGGCCGCGCCGATCGCCCAGTCCACATCGCGCAGGGGCACACCGCCCAGCTCCCAGTCCGAATCCGCCGCGCCTTCGCGAACGACCAGATTCATCGGGACGCGCTTGCCCAGGCTGAGCGTCCAGTCGTTTTGCAGATTGACCGGGGGCGTGCCGACGTAGCTGCCCTGGCGCACGTCAACACCGCGCGACCCGGTGGTGAGAACCGGCATGATAGGCTCAAAGTTGTAGTCGATGCGGCCCATCAAAATGCCTTCCTCACCGGGAGTCACCCGCACGCGGGCAGCGCTTGTGGTGAGTGACACGCGCCAGACGTCTTCGACCAATGCGGGATACGGGATGCTGACCCGCAGGGTCTGGGTGGGACCCGTATTCACCGTGCGGAGTTGGGCGCCGCAGCCCGCCGTCAGCAAAGCCGCGGCGGTCATGGCGGCAACGGCCCTGAGTGTGATTCGTGGGTTCATCATCTGCCTCGTGTGTCCCCGCGCTCATATGAAGTCGCGCGGTGTATTCGTCAATACGCGCCCGCGGGGATGAAGGTTGCGACGCGCTCGCGATCGCTTCCTGCCAGTGTTCAGAAACGAATTGGGCCGCACCTTCGAGGCGCGGCCCAAATCAGACGCTGGCCTATCGGCCTGCGAGCGCAGATCGCGGCGAAAACAGCCTGAACATGGCAAACATCCAGGCGCCCACCAGCGCCGCCAGCGCCCCAAGGGCCGCCAGGCCGGCCGGCGCGTCGATCACGCCCTGAGCAAATGCAAACGCCAACGAGACGATTGCCCTTGGCAAATCGAGGAACGAATCGACGATGGCGCCCGCCGCCGACAACCAGGTCAACCAGGCCTGCTGGGGGATGATGATCGCCAGGACCGTGGCAAAGATGACCATGCTCAGAGCGCCGAACACCGCCAGGCCGGCCGCGACCATGAAGCGCGCCGACCCGCTCTCGCGCGCGGGCGCAAGGCGAAGAGCAGGCTGCAAATGAACTGCCGTCATGACCCCGGTCAGGAATCCCGCCGGAGCGCCGACCGGCGGCACGCCGGCAAAGGCGCGATCGACTACTGCCATACGCTCGAACAGAGCGCGCTCGTCCGGGTGCGCATTGAAATGCGCCTCGAGGGCGGCGTGTTCGTGGGCGGCCAGGTTTTCACCGTCAAGGGCCTTCATCGTAATCAGGTCAAGCGCAAGGTCAATCGCTGCTGTCATGTCCACCCTCCTCATACCGTCAGCCGCTTTGTCAAGGGAGACTGGGCCAGGGCGCGCCGCGCGCGGAACAGGCGCGATTTGACCGCGCTCAGACTGGCGCCAGTCGCCTGCACGATTTCTTCGTAACTCATATCGGCGACATAGAACATCTGAACCATCCGCCGATCCTCTTCGGGCAGGGCAGCCATCATCTGGTTCAGCACGTCTCGTTGCTCGTTGGCGGCCACCTGCGCGTCAGGGCCGGGTTCGTGGCTCGGAATCTCCACTTCGGGCGTTTCGCCATCCGAGTTGGGCGGCTGATCGGAGAAGGCCAGGGGCTCGATCCGGCGCCGGCGGATCCGATCGATGCACAGGTTCGAGGTGATCGACATCAGCCAGGTCTTGAAGCGCCACTCCTGCTGATACGACGCGAGTTGCCGATAGGCTTTCAAAAACGCATCTTGCGCGGCATCCCGGGCATCTTCCTCGTTGTTGAGCATGCGCAGAGCCAGGCGATACACCCGGTCCTGATGGACCTCGACCAGTTCCTGAAACCGTTCAGTATCACCGCCCAGCACGGCCCGGATTCTGGCCCGTTCCTCGGCCACCTCATCCATCGGCAGCGCCACATCGGCCTGCGCCGGGGGTAACGCGGTTGAGACCGGGCGCGCCGTCGCGACCGGTGTTCTGGTCATCGGGAAAACTCCGCTCCGGGCAAACCCGCCGGGAGCGCCAATGGATATCGCATTCACAGTGTGGGAACTATTACGCGCGCCTCGCCCGGCAGGTTGCGCCGGGACTCCCAGGGATACCGCTTCAGGCCATCTTGCCTGGGCTTCTCAGCGTATGTCGATCTCGCGCAGGAAGACAAGATCGTTGCCATCAGTGGCGGCCTTGCCCGGATTGGTCACCTGCAGCCGGCTGTTGCCGTCATACATCAGAATCCCGATCCGATACCGGCCCGGCAAAGCGCTGACCGGGATGGCCAGCTCATAGCTGTCATTGACGATGGTCCCGGCCCGCCAGGTCACGGTCGGCACCGGCACGCCGTTGTTGCGCGGCTCGCGGTCCTCGCCTTGACCGAGCACCCCGCCGCTGCTGTGAATGAGAAACCAGGCCACCCGATACCCGCGCGTCACGGTCCCGGTGGAGCGCCATTTCACGTCAAAGCGGATGCGCTGGCCCGGCTCGTAGCTGTCACGGGTGAGGCGAACGTTCTCCAGAACGACTGGGGGCATCAGAACGTTCAAATCAAAGCGCCCGCCCGTGCTGACGGTGAGGGTGAGTGTGCCGCTGACCGAGAGCCTGGCCCCGGCCCTGGGATCGGAATCGAGAATCTCCTTCTCGGGCTTGTAGTCGCCAGCTTCGCTCAGCACGATCGTCCAACCGACAGCGCGCAGGGTCTGGCTGATCGTGTCGTCGAGCTTGCGCCCGACCAGGCCCTGGGGCACCTCGGCTTGCGGCACCGGCCGGGCGACGATCAGTGTGACGACACTGTTTTGCTGGATGCGCGTACCCGCCGGCGGGCTCTGAGCCAGCACGATGGCCTGGCTGGCCGTGCCATCCGGCCGTTCCTCGATGCGGGTCTGCAAACCGAGCTGGCCAAGCTGGGCCTGCGCGATGTCCACCGGCAGACTGATGACGGAGGTCAGGGTGATGACCCGCGGGACGGCCAGGGTGACCCGCGGCGGCGTGCTGGAGGTCGCCAACGGCACAGTCGCCGTCGGGGCGAGCCCGCTTTTCGGGTCGGTATAGGCCCGGTAAACAAAGGCGTAGAGCACGACCAGGCCGGCCAGGCACACGATAACGACCAGCCCCAATAACCAAAGCATGATGTCATTGGAACCGCGGGCTTGCTCCACGCCATCGGCGGCCGAGTAAGCGCCGGAGGAACCGGTCATGCCGCGCTGCGGACCTGTTGCAGCGGCGGCAGCCGCGCTGATCCCGACGCTCGGGCCTGTCTGGGCGGCGGCGGGCCGCGAAGCGCCCGCCTTCAGAGGCGGCGGCACGGGGCGAGACGCTTGCGACTGCCCGCTGCCTTGGGCCGCCGTGCCACCGTTCCCGGTTCGGGACGGTGACGTGCCCGCCGGGGCAACGGGTTGGGAAATCGTGTATTCCTCGCCCTGCTGCAGGTAAGCCGTCAGCACGCGGGCAAGTTGATCGGCATCGCGATAGCGGTTGGCCGGATCCTTGGACAGCACCCGCCGCACAATGGCCTCGAGTTGGAGCGGCACGTTTGGATTAAGCGATGTCAATTCAGCCGGCTCGACATTGAGGTGCTGGCGGGCCAGCTCGCTGGCATCCTTGCCCTCAAACGGCAGCCGCCCGGCAAGCATCTCATAAAGCACAACGCCAATACTATATACATCGCTGGCGGGCGTGGGCGGGTTGCCGGTGGCCTGCTCGGGCGCGTAGTACTGGGGCGTGCCCCAAACGGTCTCGCTTTTCTCGGCCACCATCGAGGTGTAAGCCCGGGCGATGCCAAAGTCGGTGACCTT
>JBDSIP010000342.1:0-6035 GCA_039917915.1 Thermoflexales bacterium | reverse complement strand
GGGCTGGGACCCGGTCGAGAACAAGTCACTGGTCCCGTGGCTGCTGGGGACCGCCTTCCTGCACAGCGCCATGATCCAGGAGAAGCGCGGCATGTTCAAGAACTGGAATGTGGCGCTGATGATGCTGACCTTCGGGTCGATTGTGTGGGCGACCGCGATCGTGCGCAGCGGCGTGCTCACCAGTGTGCACGCCTTCGCTCAGTCCAGCATGGGCCCGATCTTCCTGGGCTTTCTCGTCCTGATGTTGTCGGGCATGCTGTATTTCTGGCTCACCCGGCTCGATGTCCTGAAGAGTGACAACCAGCTCGATCGGATGTTTTCGCGTGAGGGCATCTTCCTCATCCAGAACGTTATCTTTGTCAGCTCGGCGATCACCGTGTTTGCCCTGACCTCGCTGCCTATCGCGACCGAGGCCTTCAGCGGACAGCGGCTCACAGTGGGGCCGCCCTACTTCAACGCCGTCGTCGTCCCCCAGTTCTTCGTCCTCGTCGTGCTGATGGGCATCGCCCCTCTGATGGCCTGGGCGCGGGCGAATGGCAAGACCGTCGCTCGCCAGTCGCGGGTCGGGCTGATCGCGGCGGCGCTGGTGGCCGGGCTGTGGTTTGTAACCTTCAGCCTGCGTGACCTATCGTTCTGGACCGTTGTCGCCGCCTTGCTGGTGGGCCTGTGCGCCTATTCGCTGGCGATTACGCTGATGGAATTTGGGCGTGGCACGCAGGCCCGGATGATCGCCAACCACGAGAACGCCCCGACCGCGCTGGCCCGACTGTTTGGGCGCAACCAGCGCCGCTATGGCGGCTACTTCATTCACCTGGGCGTTGTCGTATTGGCCATCGGAGCCATTGGCAAGGGCTTCTTTGGCGGGGATGTCATTCGCAACGTCGCGCTGAACGACACGTTCTCCTATCGCGGCTATGCCTTCACCTACCGGGGCCTGCAGACCATTCCGTGCGATTTCGAGGATTGCGTGACCTTGCAGGCGGCCCTCAAAGTCACCCGGGCCGAAGCCGCGCCCCCCTTCGCCCAAGCCGGCGATCTGGTGGGCGGGATCTATCCCCACATTGATCGGTACGAAGCCCAGCAGTTCACCTCCACCATCGCCGACATCACGGGCTCCTTCAACGAGGAGGTCTACGTCATCCTGTCGGCCTGGGAGGATGCAGGCGCCACCGCGACCTTCACCGTCTACATCAATCCGTTGATCAACTGGGTGTGGTTGGGCGGGCTGCTCATGGTCGCGGGCTTCTTCCTCGCCTTCTGGCGGAGCGCGCCCGAGGCCGCGGCGCGTCCGGCGCTTGCGCCTGCGGCGGGGGTGGCTGGGAAATGAGGGCCTGCCTCGTCGTCTCAGCGCGTTTCATCCTCGGGGCGCTCGTCCTCTTCCTCGGCGTATTCCTGGCGGCGCGGCCCGCGCATGCCCAGGCTGGCAGCCTCGAGGAGCAGACCCGTGAGATCGCCAAGCGCCTTAATTGCCCGACCTGCGCCGGGCGCAATCTCGCCGATTGCCCGACCGACACCTGCGCCCAGTGGAAGGGCGAAATCGCCACCCAGCTCAAGTCCGGCCGCACGGCCGCTCAGGTGACCGAGTACTTCACCGCCAGCTTCGGCCCCGGCGTGCTGCAGGAACCGCCCCGCGAAGGCGGGTATTTGCTGGCCTGGGTCTTCCCGGTCGTAGTCTTTGCCGCCCTCATTGCAACTGCTTTCTACGTTATGCGAAAGAGCAGCCGGCGGGGCATGGCGACCGGTCCCGCCGCAGTGACGACGCCGGCGGACCGTTATGCCGATGAGCTCGAACGCCAGGTCCGGGAGGGGGAATGAAACGCCTTCCGCCAGTGGTGATCCTGGCCGTGGGTCTCGTCATTGGGCTTTTGGCGCTCTTTGCGCTCGGTCTGGCGGTGGCCGGGCAGCAAGGCCGGCGTCCCGAGGCGGGCACGCCCGCGCCGGCCTTCAGCCTGGTCCTCTACGATGATCACCGGGCCGGCTTGCCCAAAACCATCAGCCTCGCCGATCTGCGCGGCAAACCAGTGGTGCTAAATTTCTGGGCGTCATGGTGCATTCCGTGCCGGGATGAGGCCCCCGAGTTCGAAGCCGCCTCCCGGCGCTACAAGAATCAGGTCGTCTTTCTCGGCGTGAATTGGCTCGAGATCGAGGCAGCCGCCCTGCCGTATCTCAAGCAACAGTCCATCACCTACGCCAATGGCTTTGACACCCAGCAACAGGTGGCGCGGGCGTATCGCATCACCGGTGTGCCCGAGACCTTCTTCATCGACCGAAACGGCATTCTGCGCCAGATCGAGACCCGCCCGTTGACGGGCGCCGATCTCGACACGGCCATTCAGGAGCTCCTGAAGTGACGGTTCCGATTGGCACACTCCTCGCCGCGCTGGCGCTCTTGCTCGTCGTCTCAGCGCTGATCGCCCAACCGCTGCTTGGGCCACGCCGGCCGGCCGTCTTGCCCGAATCCGAGCGCGATCGCCTCGAGCGTAAACGCAAGCGGATCGTGCGCGCTATCCGCGAGGTCGACTTCGATCGCGGGACGGGAAAGCTCGATGCCGAAGACCACTCCCAGCTGCGGACTGACCTGCAGGCGCAGGGCGCGGATGCACTGCGCGCGCTCGGCGCGCTTCAGACGACTCCCGGGGCGCGCGACATCGATGCCGAAATCGAGGCGTCCGTGGCGGCTTTGCGGGAGAAGCCGGATTCATCGCGCCATTGCGCCAAGTGCGGCGGCCTCGTCAAGCTTGAAGACCAATTCTGTCCGCGCTGCGGCGCCAGGCTTCCGGCCTGAGCGCGCCTGCGTTCATCATGCGCTCCGAACTTCTTCGCCCCCTTGTCGTCGCGCTCGCGGCCTGCGCCGCGCTCAGCGCGTGTTCGTCGGCCGGCGGAGGGCGCTACCCGATCAATCTGGATGTCCCGGCCGTCATTACCACGCCCGTGCCCGACAACCCGCCCCCGCACGGTTTCGATCTGGAGAGCGGCGCGCAGGTGTTTATGGCCCGTTGCGCGAGCTGCCACGGACCACTCGGCCTCGGGAATGGCGCCGGGGCGGTGGCGATCCGCGGGCAGGGCAAGCGGGTCGCCAATTTAGTCGAGAAGGCGCCCGCCGCGACGCCCGAGAGCTGGTATCGCCTGATCGGCAAGGGCAACCTTGAAAACCTCATGCCGGGGTTTGGCGGGTTGCTGACCGTGCAGGAACGCTGGGACGTCACCCAGTACGCCCTGTCGCTCGGCCGCCAGCCCCTGGATAGCGGGGATGGCGCGCTCGCGATTCGGGTCGCCAATCAGACTCCGGGCGGGTCGGCCGCGGCTGGCCTGACGGTGACGTTGCATGCCTACGTTGGACCGGGCGAGGCTTTCTCGCGCACGGCCCGGGCGGACGAGCAGGGCAACGTCGCCTTTCGCGGGCTGGCGGTCCGCGACAACCTCTTCTATCAGGCCGAAACCACCTGGCGCGGGGCGCGCTTTTTCTCCGCCCCGCAGCAGATCACCCGCACCGCCCAGAGCGCGATCGTGCCCCTGCCGATTTTCGAGGTAACGACCGACCCGGCCGCGATCAGCCTGGCGGGCTATCAGTTTGTGGTGGATGGCGTCGACGAGGGCAAAATCTCGGTCATCGAGGCTTATGCCTTCCAAAACAGTGCTGACCGGGCTTACATCGCCCCCGATGCCACGGCGGGGGCCCCCCGCTCGGTCTCGATCGCCTACCCGGCCGGCGCGCAAAACCTGCGCTTCGACGGCGCCGGGATCGGTGAGCGCTTCGTGCGCGACGGCGACCTGCTGCGCGACATGGACGCGATTCTGCCGGGCAGCCGGGCCGAGATCATCTTGTTTTACGATTTGCCCTATCGCGGGAGCGCGCGGATCGAACGTAAGATGACCGCGCCGCTGCAACGTTGGGAGGCCATCCTGCCCGACTCGGAGTTGAGGGCGGTCGGGTTGCAAGATCTTGGCGCGCAGGCGATCCCCGGGTTGCAGACAGCGATGCGCCGGTTTGCGCCGGCGGCGCCGAGTCCAGTCATTCGGGCCGGGCAGAGCGTGACGATTGAGTTGGCCGGCCAGCCGCGCGCCGCCTCGCTTGCCGGTCTGGACGCCCGTGCCGTTGGCGTCGGGTTCATCCTGTTTGCCGTCGCGATGGCGGCCGCTTATGTCCTCCTCCTGCGCGCGCGCGCGGCTGCGCCGGCGCCAACGCGCCAGACGCTTCTGGCGAGCATCGCTGCGCTTGACACCGCCCTCGCGCAGGGAAAGGTCTCGCCGGCCGACCACTCCCGTCGCCGCGCGCGGCTGAAACGTGAGTTGTTGGAGGTTTGGGTGGAGGGGCGTTTGTAACGTTTGGTCAGGTGGATAAAGTGGGTAAGGTGACTTACCCACCTGACCAAACCTTGCCCACCTGACCACACCTGATCAAACAAGTATTCGCCGCGCCTGCGATAATCGATCGCGATGCTTGACGCGACGGGAATCCGCAAACGATACGGCCTGCGGCCCGTCCTGCGCGGATTAGATCTTCACGCCTGTCGCGGCCCGCTTCATCAGCCCCGATAGCATCGTGCCGAACCCGGCCGACCCGCAGAGCCTGAACCGTTATACGGCGATGGCGAATAACCCGCTCAGGTTCGCGGATCCGACGGGGCACTATGAAGCGTGTGATGATGGGGCGTGCCGAGATATATACGCGACGCGAAATGGTCAACTTGTTGCCCAGACCACCGGGGTAACAGGGCATCGGCGTTACGTTTCGGCGCACGCTAAGAACCAGATAATGCGGCCGATCCTCAACCGGATTTTTCAGAATCGACAGGCCAACCGGCTGGTTAACAACTACCTTGACGCGACAAGCGAGCCGATTCATTTTTCGAAACAAGATATGATTGAGATGAATCCCGAGCCGATCGCATCATCTCCCAATGCGCTCCACGAGAATAGCGCCATAAAAACAGTCGTGGATCGGCTTAAAGCAATCGGTGGTGGATTGGAAGAGGTTGAGGCTGACGCCTTCTGGGTAGCCTTAACCCAAGGTACGCTGGGCAGGTTCACCGCATCCTTCAAGGGTCTTGTCGTCGTAGGAAAGGATGGCACTTGGTTCCTGAACGGCACTATCCGATTCTCGGATAGCTACGACTTTGACCCTGCGCCGCAAGATCCGAGGGCTCCAGTCAGAACGTCGTATGGCAGCGATGCAACAGCGTTTTGTCGCGCTATCTGCTATGGCTCCGGCTTCAACATCACCAGCGATGCGCTCAATGTCGAGGTGAGTTCGTCTGGCGACGTGTTCTACCCTGAGTACCCTGATTACGTTCCGACAGGAATCCCCAACGAGATTACTGGCGGCGACCCCACTGCAACCGACATGTTCTTTCGCTTGCGGGCTGAAGCGGGGCGCTGATGTGCCATATGAAGCGAAGCTGCTGTTTCCTCGTTATGTTGGCGCTTGTTGGTTGTTCTCAGTTGTCTGGTGATTTGTCAGCCGTAACGCAACTGGAGAATCTCATGGGAGTGCAGTTGGGGGCGGATGCGAAGAAATCTGCGATCACGACGGTCCAGCCCTACATCGAGTACACTGAAAAGTGGGCATTTGGGCGTGTCGAACTATCGGTAGAGGCGTATGCCCGATGGATCGAGAACATGAATCGGCGCTGGACCGAGAAGTGCAGATACCCTGGCCCTGTCCAACCCGAGATCTTCATAAATCGGCAGATGTGGCAGCCTTACACGAAGGCGCCGCGCCCCGAGTGGTGGGCGCCCTCCTCAGCGGGCAAAGTCGTCAGGTGGTATTCAGACACGGGATCGATCACGGGCAAATACGACGATTCCGAAGGCGCACTCTACCTGATCATTTTCTTCGATATTCACTTAGAGTACTGCAGGTTTGAACTGCTGGAAACGCCCGTGCCAAAAGCGCGCTGAGGGGTTGCTTATTATGTGTGTGCCGACAGGTGAGGTTCATGACGCGGGTTACAGCGGTCTGGGAAAGAAATATGCGCTTCGTATGGTTTGAAATGGTTTCGTGTGTGGGAAGGTGTTTCCTGCGCCGTGATTCA
>JBDSIP010000341.1:0-6397 GCA_039917915.1 Thermoflexales bacterium | reverse complement strand
GCCGGCAGCCTCGCGCCGTGCGGCGTCGCCGTCAAAAATAGGGCGCCAGGCTGAATAGTCGGCGACGGTGTGGCGAACAAGGACATGGACCATGATTGTTTTGCTCCTTCGCCTCAAGTGAGGCCGCTGGATGATCGACCCAACAAAGTCTAGTCTCAAAACCCAAATACGCAAACGGACCTCGGCCTCATCGCCATGGCTCCTGCAAAGTTAACGGCAGCGCGTCAGAAACGACACCCAGGCCCTCGCGGGCCAAGGAATTCGACAGGAGAACGGGAGAAAGGGAGCGAAAGGGTTTCTCCCATTCTCCCGTTCTCCTGCAAAATGCCTAAAACGAGCGGCGATCAGGCGACTTTGCGGGAGCCATGTGAACGGCATCGTTCGTGGCGCCGTCGCTCACCATGCCGCGCCGCGGCGAGATTCTGCCGTGGGGTGGGTGGGCCAACTCCTGCGACGATTCAGCGGGCCTGGGATGTGATGAGAAACAGGACGAGAAACATGAGGCCGAAGAACACCCCGCCGGCCGCGAAAGCAAGCAGACATCCGGGCTCAAGCCAATTGGCCGCAACCGAATCGACCTCCGCCTTGCGAGGATCCCGAGGGTCGTAGACCACTTTGACGACCTGGCCCACGCTGTGCGAGGCGGGCATGGTCCCGAACGACGATTCAAAACGGATAATCTCGCCGGACGGAAGCCGAAAATCAATGGTCGGGCAGTAGACGCCGGAGCTGCCCGCCTTGAAGACCTGTCGTCGAACGCTGACGACGATTCCCTGGGCGGACACGGATGCCGCGCGTTGGCGGCTTTGTTTGAGGAAGGCCCGAATCCCGGCCCAGAGGCAACCGATCGAAATCAAAAAAGCGCCCGCGCTCATTAGCAAGAACATAATCTGAACCTCCATCGCAAAGGACGGAATCGCCGCCCGTCGAAAATGCTTAGCCTCAGTATGGCCGCAAGCGCCCCCATGGCAAATGGCCCGCTGTCGCGCGCCCATGGCTCCTGCAAAGTCAACGTCAGCGCATCAGAAAACACGCCGAGACCCTCGCGGGCAAAGGAATTCGACAGAAGAAAGGGAGAAAGGAAGCGAAAGGGTTTCTCCCGTTCTCCTGCAAAATGCCTAAAATGAGCGGCAATCAGGCGTGCGGCACGAATCAGGGATGTCGTCAAGCGCGTTACCCGATCGGTATCATGTCCAATGCAATGAACCCCGGCATCGCGCGTTGGGCATTCATCACGCTGATCTTCGCTGCCAGCGCCGACGCGATCGCCTGATAGGCCAGCGCATGCGCGCCGCCGGGCTCCCCCGCCACAATCGGCAGCCCGTGGTCGCCGCCCTCGCGGATCGCTTGATCGATCGGCACCTCGCCCAGAAAGGGCACGCCCAGCGCCCCGGCCATCCGCTGCCCGCCACCATGCCCAAAGATGTCATACCGCCGGCCGGTGTCGGGGGCGATGAAATAGCTCATGTTCTCGATCACGCCCAGCACCGGCACGCTCATGCTCTTGAAGGCATAGATTGACTTGCGGACGTCCTCGAGCGCCACGTCCTGCGGCGTCGTCACCACAACCGCGCCCGTCATCGGCGCGATCTGCGACAGCGACAGCTGCACGTCGCCGGTCCCCGGCGGCAGATCGACGATCAAATAATCGCAGTCGCTCCACGCCACATCCCGGATGAACTGCTCGAGGGCTTTGTGCAGCATCGGCCCGCGCAGGATGGCCGGCTGATCGACGCCCAGCAGGAAGCCCATGCTCATGAGCTGCAAGCCGTGCGCCTGCACGGGCACGAGCTTGCCTCCGCTCACGTTCGGGCGCGATCCCTTCACGCCCATCATCAGCGGGATATTCGGCCCGTAGATGTCGGCGTCGAGCAGTCCGACCCGGGCCCCCTGCTGTTTCAGGGCGATCGCCAGGTTGACGGCGGTCGTGCTCTTGCCCACCCCGCCCTTGCCACTCCCAACCGCCACAATGTTGCGGACCGGCAGATTCGCCAGGCGTGTGTCGCGTGCTGTGTTTGCGTCAAAGCGCACCTTCACCCCGGTCACATCCGGGATCGCGCCCACGGCCAGCACACATTCGCGTTCGATCTGGTGCTTGAGCGGGCAAGCCGGCGTCGTCAGCCGGATCGTGAATTCGACCGCCCCGCCGTCGATCCGGATGGCGTGGACCATGTTCAGGCTGACCAGATCCTTATGCAGTTCCGGCTCCTGGACCTTCGAAAGCGCGGCGAGAACGTTTTGCTGGCTGGGCATGATGAGATAGAGGGACTAGCCCATGATCTTGAGTTGAGGATCGGTTTTTGACGTTGTGCTTTTCAGGGCCGGGCGCGCGCTGGCGGCCGCGGCGATGGCGCGCGCCGCGCTCAGAAAGGCCAGCCCGGCCGGCGATTCGGGCGCGCCGATGACGGCCGGCATTCCCGCGTCCCCGCCGGCCCGGATCGCCGAGTGAATGGGGATCTGGGCCAGCAGCGGCACGCCCATTTTCTCGGCCAGCCGCGCGCCACCGCCCTCGCCAAAGATATAGTCGCGCCCGCCACAATTTGCGCATTCGTAGTAGCTCATGTTCTCGACCAGCCCGAGCACGGGCACGTCCAACTGGCGGAACATCTCGCCACCCCGGATCGCGTCGGATAGCGCCACGTCCTGAGGCGTCGTCACCAGCGCCACGCCGGCCAGCGGCATCGACTGGATCAACGTGAGTTGCGCGTCGCCGGTGCCGGGCGGCAGGTCGACGATCAGGAAATCCAGCTCGCCCCACATCACATCCCGCAACAACTGGCGGATGGCTTGATGCAGCATCGGTCCGCGCCAGATGACTGGCGCCTCGGCCGGGACCATCAGCCCCATGCTCATCACCGTCACGCCGTGCGCCTGCGGAGGGAAGATCCGGTCGCCAAACGCGAAGGGCTGCTCGCCGGCGATACCCATCATCAAGGGGACATTCGGCCCGTGAATGTCGCCATCGAGCAGCCCGACCCGCTGCCCGAGTTTGGCCAGCCCGCAGGCGAGATTGACCGCCACGGTGCTTTTGCCGACCCCGCCCTTGCCGCTGGCGACGGCGATGACGTGGCGGATCTCGAGTTCGGCCAGCGGCTTCGTGTCGCGCAGCTCGGAGCGCGGGTCGGTTTCAAAGCTGATTCGGACCTCGCTCACCCCCGGGATCGCGCCGACCGACTTGCGGGCCCGGCGCTCGATCGGGACCTGAAGCGGGCTGCCCGCCTCGCGCAACCGGATCGCAAAGCTCACCACGCCATCGCGGGCGGCGACGTTCTTGACCATGCCGAGCGAGACGATGTCGCGGTTGGCCTCGGGATCCAGCACGATCGTCAGCGCCGCCATCACCTGGTCGACGGTGACGGGCGGCGGCCTGCGGGCGAAGAGGTTCTTGAGCATCTGGGCGCGCCTTTGAGGAGTCGGCTGTATGAATGTTCTAGCGCCCCGCGCCCACCGGTACGCGGGCATATTCGGCTTCGCTGGCGATGTAGTCCAGATGCAGGGTCGCGAGATCTTCAATGGCGAGGAAATCGACCGGTATCGCGTCAAATGTAACAACGATTTTGTTATAGCCGCGACACACATCGCAGGTTTGAGCGTAGTACTTGTCGTGCTCACCCTGGACCATGAGCCTGCCCAGATGTCTATGATCGTCGTTGGCGCAGAATGCGCATTGCAGGCGCGGGTAATGCCAGCTCGTCCCGCACATCCCGCAACGCAGGCGTCGTGCGCCCTCCTTGCCTCGAATCTCGGACAACGCCGGCGGGCTCCCGCACAAGGGACACGCGCCGCTCTTCCACTCACTCGTATCGGCCTGGACGCCACGCGCCCATACCCGCAGAGCCGGTTTCAAGCTGTCCTGAGCCAGGACGCGCAGCATCTCGGCGTCAAGCCTGAGCCCATGGGCCATGATTTCGACCCGCCGCCAATCGCCCATCGCCAGGTGCGCGAAAACCTCGATCAAGCTCAGTTCTTCGCGCTCGATGGCCCGTCGAATTTGTTCGGCGGCAGCAGTCCGGATCACGCCGCCATCCCCAACCTGGGCGGCCTCGATCACCTTAAGCGCGTCGGGCTGGCCGCGTTTGAACAACCGCGACAGGTTGCCCTTTGCGCCGGTCGAGCCCGACGGGGCGGGCGGCGCAAAGGATTCGGCGGCCTTGCACAGTTGCAGAATAAGCGCGCGGGTCGCGTCCACATCAAGCGGCAGGTCTTCGCCAACCAGAACCGGCATCCCCATCGCCAGCTTGTCCCCGGCGCGTCCCGCAGGCAGCGCGATCGCCTCGATGGCCGTCTCGGCCTGGCGCAACAATGGAAGCGATTCGCGATAGAAGGCGATTGGCTCGGCCAGATCCGGATAGCGGGCCTGCAGATCATCCAGGCGCTTGTGGATGGCGGCGACTTCCGGCGTGAGCGGCGCAACTTTGGCCATACGGTGCTCTCAGGAGCTCAAATCGGCCGAGTTTTGGGCGCCTGTGGCGCGCAGGTTCGCGACGGTCTCGCCGACCTCATCCCCGCCCAGAGCGATGAATGTGTCGATCTGTCCGCGCAGATAGACAAGCATGCCGTGCAGCATCGCGACTTGATAGGCGCTCTCGGCCTGCTCCCAGGCGTTGTCCTCGATAGCGCCACCGAGCCACGCGCCGAGTCGCTCCATCGTGAACAGTGCGTCGTCGATGGTCCGGTCGCGCTTCTTCGAGCTCGGGTTTACGGTATTGCCCTGTCCGTCTCTTCCTGCCATGATTTGCGAAAAATCGGCCAAGTCCGAGCGGGCGACTTGGCCGATTTGGAATCCGACCGGCGAGCGCGTTGCCCTGCGCCAGCCGCGCTGTCTACGCTAGAGGTATCCCTGTGGCGCCAGGACGATCACCATCCGAATGACGAAACCGCCGAGCAGAATCAGCCCGGCGCTGAGCATCGTGATGTTCCGGCTTGTTTTCCCGCCCTGAAAGCTGGCCCGGAACTGCAGACCGAGCGGGACGAGCAGCCCCAGCAGTAACGTCACGCCCAGCAGCAGCACCCCGTTGATGCCGCGCAGCAATGGGGCCGCCGCCGCGCCGAGGACAACGAGCAGAACCACCAGGATGACAATCTCCAGGATGATGGCGACGCTGTCAGTCAGCTTCAGCTTGCGCCATCCATCGCCCAGCCCGACACCCGTGAGCGCCAGCCCAAGCGCGATCGCGGCCGCGCCCGTGGACGCCCCCGAAGCGACGAACAGCCCGCCCAACAAAGGCGTGTCCGCCCAGGCAGGCATCTGCGCGTGGGCCAGGAGCACACCCGTGTAAGCGGCCAGAAACAGGCCGAACACGCTACCAACGACCGAGTAGATCATGCGCGGCGCGCCGGAGTATTTTGCCCTGAGTGGCGCCCAGGGCAGCTTGCCTGTCTCGACCAGCATGTCCACAAACGACAGGAAGCTGAAGACCCCAAACCCGAGAAGCCCATACGCACCGACCGAGATGGGCGAATCCATTTTCAGGCTAAACAGCCCCGGCGTCACCGGGCTTGCGTTGAAGATCATGTTGAGAAAGCGTTCCGGGCGGCCCAGATCGGCGATCAGGCATACCCCGCATACGAGCACCAGCGGGAAGGCCAGGGTATATCCCATCCGGGCGATCGGGCGATCCTCGGGGGCGCCGACGAGCTCGACGACCGACGCGATGAAGTATGCCCCGCCGGCGATGCCGCCGACGAAGAAATACACGACGATCCACCATTCCCAGCGGGGAACTTGAAGTTCTACCATGATTACCCCTTGGCCGCCCCGGCGTCGGCCGCCTTGCCACGCCCGCGGAAGGCCACCAGCGCGCCCAGCCCGAGCACGAGGGCGCTGACGACGCTGAAGAACGTCCCGGAGACGAGGTTCTTCTGAGGCAGCGTCGGGTTTTTGGGCTGGCCATACACCCCCGGCTCGTCGAGCAGAAGATAGAAGACGTTCAGGCCGCCGAGCACATCGGTGTCCCCGTAAAGCTGGGCTTTGTTGAACCCCAGCTTCTTCAGCGTGTCGACCCGCGTCTTTGCCCCTGCCCGCAGCGCATCGACGTCCCCATAAACGATCGAATCGGTCGGGCAGACCTTCGCGCATGCTGTCTCAAGCCCGTTGTGAATCCGGTCGTCGCACAACGTGCATTTGTTGACCTTTCCGCTCGACTGGTTGTAGCTGATGACGCCGAACGGGCAGGCCCCGATGCAGGCCCGGCACCCGTTGCAAACATCCTGCTGTACAACCACATTGCCCAGATCGGTCCGAATGAGGGCGTGGGTCGGGCACACATCTAGGCAGCCCGCCTGAGTACAGTGCTTGCAACTGTCGCTCATCATCTGCCAGGCCATGTTGCCCTCGGCCGATGAGCCCTGTTCGATAAAACGAACACGCCGCCAGTTGGTGGCCGACAGACTGCCC
>JBDSIP010000340.1:0-4298 GCA_039917915.1 Thermoflexales bacterium | reverse complement strand
GGCCGGAGCGGCAAAGGCCAAAGCGAGATCAGTGGCCTCATTGGAGTTTGCGGTAGGCGACGCGCTTTCGCTGTCGTTCCCGGATGCCACCTTCGACGGCATCATCAACGGTTTCCTGCTCCGCAATGCGGTGGATTTGCCGCGCTGCCTGCGTGAGATGCGACGGGTGTGCAGGCCGGGCGCGCGGGTGGTTTGCCTTGAAATCACCCAGCCTCAGACACCCGGTTTCAAGCAGCTCTTTGGCTTCTACTTCAACCGGATCGTGCCGTTGATCGGCGGTGTGATCAGCGGTGACTTTGGGGCGTACAAATACCTGCCGCAATCGCTGGCCGCATTTCTGCCGGCAGAACCGCTGCGGCAGGCGATGCTCAAGGCCGGCTATCGCGACGTGCGCTACCGACTGCTTGGTCTGGGCACGATGGCGATCCATGTTGGCGTTGTTTGATGGGTCGAAAGCGAAATGCCCTTCCAGGACATTGCATGCGCGCGAGGCCGCATGGTAAAATTCGAATCCGGTTTTTGGGGAGTGGCCAAGTGGTAAGGCACCTGACTCTGGATCAGGTAATCGTTGGTTCAAATCCAGCCTCCCCAGCTTTGACAGGAAGGATGAAGGCGGAAGGATAAGCGAATCCTTCCGCCTTCATCCGTTTTCAGTCCGGTGAGGCGGAACCATCGAATTATGACAACTATTGCCATTATCCTGGCCGCGGGCAAAGGCACTCGGATGGTCTCTGACCTGCCCAAGGTGCTTTTCGCGCTGCGTGGCAGGACCCTCATCGCTCGGGCTGTCGCTGCCGCGACGCAAGCCTTCCATCAGCCGCCGATCGTCGTCGTCGGACCAACGTCCGAGGATGTTCGTGCGGCGTGCGGCGCGGGGGCTCGCTTCGCCATTCAGGCTCAACAACTCGGCACCGGACACGCGGTCAAGGTTGCCGCCGACGCGGCCAAATCACTGAACGCCGACGCGGTCGCCGTAATGTATGGCGACATGCCCCTGCTGCCCTCGGACATGTTGGCAGCCCTGGCAGTCGAACGCGAGCGAAGCGGAGCCGCCATCGCGATGCTGACGCTCATGGCCGACAATCCGCGTGGATTTGGCAGGATTGCGCGGAATGCAAGTGGCGCCGTGACGGAAATCGTCGAAGAAGTGGCTGCCACTCCCGAACAGCTCCGCATCCGCGAACTGAATGTCGGGGTGTACTGCTTCGACGCGGCCTGGCTGTGGGCGGCGCTGGAACGCATCCAGCCCAATCCGCGCAAAGGCGAATACTTCCTGACCGACCTGGTGGAGATCGCGGTCGCCGAGGGCCGGCTGGTCGTATCCATCCCCAGCGACGACGCCGACGCCTTCATCGGCATCAACACACGGGCCGACCTCGCCGATGCCGACGCCGCATTGCGCCGGCGAATCAATCATGCCTGGATGCTCAAAGGTGTCAGCATGGCCGACCCGGCATCGGCTTATATCGACGATGACGTGGTCCTCTCCCCAGACGTGACGGTGCTGCCGAACACCCATTTGCTCGGCGCTACGCGCATCGGCACGGGCAGCGTCATCGGTCCCAATTGCGTACTGCGAAATGCCCAAATTGGGCGCGGATGCGTGGTGCAGCAATCATCGATTGAAGACTCCAGCCTCGATGACGGCGCTGACGCGGGGCCCTTTGCGCGGCTGCGTGGCGGCGCTCGAATCGGCCCGGGAACCCATATCGGCAACTTTGCCGAAATCAAGAACAGCACGTTGGGACCGGGGGTCAAGATGGGACACTTCAGCTACCTGGGCGATGCGACGGTCGGGGCAGAGGCCAATATCAGCGCCGGCGTCGTCACGTGCAATTTTGACGGGCAGAAGAAACAACCCACAACGATTGGCGACGGGGCCTTTGTCGGGTGCGATACCATGCTGGTCGCGCCGGTCACGGTCGGCGCGCGCGCGCTGACGGGCGCGGGCGCGGTAGTGACCCATGACGTGGCCCCCGGAGCGCGGGTTGTCGGCGTGCCGGCTCGTCCGCTCGCTCCCAAATCGCCCGGGACGCCCGGGAAGGAATGACTCTGTTAGCAACATCGATTCTCCTGTTTGCGCTTTCGATTGCGATGCGCGCGTTCTTTGCTGTCTCGCGCGGCGCGCTGATCAACATGCGCAAGCCGCGCCTCGAAGAACTCGAGGCGCGAGGGGTGGCCAGCGCGCGCGCAATCCAGCAACTGGCGGACAACTCGAGCCGTCTTCTCGCCACCGCCGAGCTTGGCGCGACCTTTGGCTCGATGTTCGCGGCAACTGTCGCCGTGGTCGACTTCGTCCCCTTGCTTCGGGAAGCGATGGGCGCCTGGACGGGCGTTGACCCGCTGCACCCGGCGATCACAGTCGCCGCCTACGGAATCATCCTCCTGATCAGCTTGATGTTGCTTTTCACCGTTGGAAAGCTGGTGCCCGAAACGCTGGCCGCACGCTACGCTGAACCGATCGCCCTGGCGATCGTATGGCCAATGCGCTTTGCCAGTTGGGCGCTTGCGCCGCTGGTCCGCCTGGCCGTCGGTTTGAGCAATCTGCTGTCGATGCCGCTCGGCGGACAGCACCGCCAAAGCGCCTCGATCGCGACCGAGGAAGAGATCAAGACCCTGGTCGATGCCGGACAGGAAGAGGGCGTGATCGAAGAAGAGGAAAAGGAAATGATCCTTTCCGTCCTCGATTTCGGCGACACGGTTGCGCGCGAGGTGATGGTCCCGCGGATTGACATCATCGCGACCGATTTCACGACGCCGTTGCGCGAAGCGCTCGATCTCATGGTGACGACCGGCCATTCGCGCATCCCGCTTTATAAGGACACGATCGACGACGTGGTGGGCCTGCTGTATGGCAAGGACTTGCTAAAGGTACTGCGTGACGGGGACAACCCGCCGCTGTCTCAGGTGGCTCGCCAACCACACTTCGTGCCCGAATCAAAGCGCGTGAACGAGCTCCTGCAAGAGATGCAGGTGCGCCGGGTGCATGTGGCCGTCGTCATCGATGAGTATGGCGGCACCGCCGGCCTGGTCACGATTGAGGACATCCTCGAGGAGATCGTGGGCGAAATCCAGGACGAGTTCGACGCTGAAGAGCCCGAATACGTGGCCCTTCCAGACGGGGAAGGCTTCCTGGTCGACGGCGGTTTCTCGATCGACGATTTCAACGAACTGTTGCAGACCGAGCTGCCCAGCGAGGAAAACGATACGATTGCCGGGTTTATCTATGATCAACTTGGCGTAATTCCGGAAGAGGGCGCGACGGTCCGCTACGACGGCGTGCTTTTGGAGGTGCGGACGGTCAGTGACCGGCGCATCGTCAAGGTCAAGGCAAAGCATGTCGGAGAAGAAGCCCCCGCCCACGAGCCCGAGAGCGAGAAAGAAGCGCGCGCCGAGCGTCGCCCTGGAGACTGAGGCAATCCTCGTACTCATTCAAATCGCAAACCTGGCCCGCGCCCAAGCGTATGCTCCATATTCTCAATACCCGGTTGGCGCGGCGCTTCTGGCAGCCGATGGCTCGGTATTTGCCGGCTGCAACGTCGAGAACGCGTCATATGGGTTGACCGACTGCGCGGAGCGGGTGGCGATTGGCAAGGCTGTCAGCGAGGGCGTCCGTGATTACATTGCGATTGCGGTCGTGACCGAGGATGGCGGCACCCCATGCGGGAGTTGCCGGCAAGTGATGCACGAGTTCGCGACGACCCGCGATCTGGCGGTCATCATCGCCAATGCGAAGGGAAAGTATCAAGTGACCAGCAGCGACGCGCTGCTTCCCGGCGCTTTTCGTTTGCGGCCCTAAGTGGCTGACCGACGGCGCGTCCCCGATCGCGCGCGCTTGGAAGCGCGCCGGCAGGCCGCAAACCCGAGAGCCCGTGCGGCCGCGCGACGCCTCGCGCGCATCGGCGCGCGCTGGGCCCGTATCGCAGGCGCAGCGGCGCTTTTCGCGGCGTGGATCGCGCTGCCCGCGCGCCTTGCGATGATCGCAGGCGCCGCGCCCCGGATCGTCTCAGAGGCGGCGGCCGTGCGCCCCAGCCGCGTCGCCATTGTCTTTGGCGCGGCCGTGCGCGGCGACACGGTATCGGCCATTCTTTACGATCGTATCGCGGCTGCGGCAGAACTTTATCGGGCTGGCACGGTTCGCAAACTGCTTCTGAGCGGCGACAATCGGACCTCTGACTACAACGAGCCCTCGGCGATGCGCCGCACGGCGCTCGCGTTGGGTGTCGCCGATTCCGACATCACGCTTGATCTTGCCGGACGGAGCACCTATGACACATGCTATCGCGCCCGCGCCATTT
>JBDSIP010000339.1:0-2765 GCA_039917915.1 Thermoflexales bacterium | reverse complement strand
ATCGGCTCGAATCTAGCGAAATATGAGCCAAACTCCAGGCGCAGCCTAAAGGCTGCGCCTACGGCCCGTCAACGGCGCCGCGGATACACTATGCCCTGAGATGTCACGCGGACTCGACGACCTGAATCGCCAACTCATCGAAGCGGCGCTCGCCCGGGCGCTGCGCGAGCGCATCGGCGCGCGCGAGGCGGCCCGTGAATTGGGGCGGGCCATTGACGACGCGTTTTCGGTCGGCGCGGGCGGTGAGCGCCTGGCGCCAAACCATCTCTGGATCACCCTAAATGCCCAGGACCTCGTCCCGCTCGAGTATCACGATCCAAAGCTCCCCGACAGTCTGGCCGAAGCCGTGCGCCAGATCGTCGCGCAGAAGGGCTTCCGGGCCGACATGGCGCCGCGGGTGATGCTGCGCGGCGCGCCCGAGGCCGAGCCCGGGACGATGCACGTGACCGCGCGCTGGATCCCGCCGGATCTGCCGCGCGGCCCGGCCGAGTCCGCGCCGCGCGCCCCGCTGCCGCGCCGGCCTTTCTTGATCGTGGATGGGCGGCGCCAGGTGACGTTGGATCGCGACGTTGTGCGGATGGGGCGCTCGCGCGACAGCGATGTCGTCGTCGACGACCGGCGGGTGTCGCGCCACCACCTCGAATTGCGCTGGCAGGCCGACATCGCCCGCTTCCTGGCGGTCGACAACGACAGCACCGGCGGCACCCGGCTGAATGGCTACCCCATCAAACAATGCGCGCTCGAAGCCGGCGACGTGATCTCACTGGGCGGGGTCGACATCATCTACGGCGAGGAGTTTGCCCTTTCGTCGACGACCGGCAGTCACCCGGCGGCCGGGGCAACGGCGACGGACGGTGGGGCGGATTACCCCCCAACGGCAGACCGCTGACCGCGGACAGCAGTCAATAGGAACCTTCAGCGGTCCGCGGTCCGTCCCACCATGGCCAGATCATCCGCGTGCACGAGAATTGGCGCGTTGCCCTCGCCGAGCAGGCGGGCGATGGCCTCGGACTGCCTGCCCAGCACCCGCCGCGCATCGGCGGCTGAATAACGCACGATCCCCAGCGCAATGTCGCGCCCGCGGGCGTTGCGCAGCGCCACCACCTCGCCCCGCTCAAAATCGCCGATGACTTCGCGCGCGCCGACCGGGAGCAGGCTCTTGCCGCGCGCGAGGGCCCGGGCCGCGCCGTCGTCGACGACGATGGCTCCGCCCGGGCGTTCGGACAGGATCCAACGCTTGCGGGCCTCAACCCGGGTGACGGCCGCGGCGATGCGTGTGCCGACCGCGACGCCGCGGGCGACGTCGGCGATGACACCCGGACGTGACCCATTGGCGATTACGACGGCGGCCCCGGAGCGGGTGGCCAGCTCGGCGGCCTGGAGCTTGGTCGTCATCCCGCCCGTGCCCAGACCCGTGCGCGACGCGCCGGCCATGGCGTAGACGGCGTCGGTGATCTCGGCCACGTCAGGGAGCAGGCGGGCGGCGGCATCCTTGCGCGGGTCGGCGGTGTACAGCCCGTCCTGGTCAGTCAGCATGAGCAGGGTCTCGGCGTTGAGCAGATTGGTCACGAGAGCCGACAAATTGTCGTTGTCGCCGACCTTGATCTCCTCGGTGGCCACCGCGTCGTTCTCGTTGATGATCGGGATGATGCCGTGGGCCAATATTGCGCTGAGCGCGTCGCGGGCGTTGAGGTAGCGCCGGCGGTCGCTCAGGTCGGCCCGGGTGAGCAATATCTGGGCGACTTGGATCTCGTACAGGCCGAAAAGCTGCTCCCAGGCCAGCATGAGGTGGGTCTGCCCGACCGCCGCCAGCATCTGCTTGAAGGCCATCTCGGGTGGCTGATCGGCCCGAGCAACGCCGAGCCGTTCGCGCCCGGCCGCCATCGCCCCGGACGAGACGAGGACGACCTCTGCCCCCGCCTCACGGGCAGACACCACCTGTTGGACGAGATCGAGCATCCGCCGGCGATTGAGCTTTGGCGTGCCGGCAGTCAGGGTGCTGGTGCCGAGTTTGACGACGATGCGGGTTGTCACGATTGGGCGACATTATCGCCTGCCGGAGGTCGACCCCAATTGCATACACTTATCTGCGTCAATCTGCGTGAATCTGCGGACAAAAAGATGGTGTATGCCGCGCTGGAGTTTTAGGGCACCCAGCGGCGGCCGGTTTTTCGTCCGCAGATTCACGCAGATTGGCGCAGATTAGTTATGGCGAGTGGACCGGCGCCCCGCGCTATAATCCCATCCAATATCGCGGCAAGGATCGAGAAGAGTAAGCAGCCAGCGCCAACAGGGAGCGCGCGTCACGGATTGAGAACGCGCGCGGGATCGCAGTCTGCCGAAGGTCGCTCGGGAGCCGCCACGGGAGGCCCGTTACAGCCCGTTTGAGCGCGTCGGCGTTTTCGCCGGCGAACTTCGGTGGTACCGCGGAAAGCGGCGCAGTGAGCCCCATGCGCCCTTCTCGTCCGAACAGGAATGAGAAGGGCGTTTTTCATATCATGGAACAGCTCGCCAAGACATACGACCCGAAGACCGTCGAAAGCCGCCTGGCCGCGTGGTGGGAGGCTCAGGGCTATTTCCGGCCTGAATCACAGCTCCACTTCGACGCCGCAGAGCGCCCCTTCGTCATCACCATCCCCCCGCCCAACGTCACGGGCACGCTGCACATGGGCCACGCCCTGACCAGCGCGATTGAGGACCTGATGACGCGCTACCACCGGATGAAGGGCGCTCGCACGCTCTACGTCCCGGGCACGGACCACGCC
>JBDSIP010000338.1:0-5158 GCA_039917915.1 Thermoflexales bacterium | reverse complement strand
CATCATGATGCTTGTTCCGGACGTGCCCTGCGCGGCCGTCTATCGCGACCAGGTCGCCCCGTTTCTGACCAAGGGCAAGACCCTCATGTTCGCCCACGGCTTCAATATTCGCTACGAGCAGATCGTCCCGCCGCCCGGCGTTGACGTGAGCATGGTTGCGCCCAAGGCCCCGGGCCATCGCGTGCGCGGGACCTATGCCGACGGCGGCGGCACACCCTGCCTGGTCGCCGTGCACCAGGGCGGCAAGCGCGCGCTGGATAACGCCCTGGCCTACGCCAAGGGCATCGGCGGCACCCGCGCCGGCGTGATCAAGACCACTTTCACCGAGGAGACCGAGACCGATCTGTTCGGCGAGCAGGTCGTGTTGTGCGGCGGCGTCAGCCACCTGGTCAAGGCCGCCTTCGAGACTCTGACCGAGGCTGGCTATCAGCCCGAGGCCGCCTACTTCGAGTGCATGCACGAGCTCAAGCTCATCGTCGACCTGTTCTATCAGGGCGGCTTGAACTACATGCGCTACAGCGTCAGCGACACGGCCGAGTGGGGCGACTACGTGAGCGGCCCGCGCATCGTCACCGACAAAACCAAGGCCGAGATGAAGAAGATCCTGACCGAGATCCAGAACGGCAAATTCGCCCGGGAGTGGATCAAGGAAAACCAGACCGGCCGGCCGCGCTTCAATGCCATGCGCAAGCGCGACATCAACCACCCGATCGAGAAGGTCGGCCTCAAGCTGCGCCGGATGATGCCCTGGCTGAATCCGCGCGAGGTCAAGCCCGGATCGGGCGGCGCGTAGAGCCACCAACACAAGCCATTTTTCGGAGACGATATCCCCGGCTTTGCCGGGGATATCGTCTCCGAAAAAAGTCCTGTCACTGATGATTTTCATCCAGCTCTCTCGCGCCAGTGTGGACTTCCACGCCACCCGCGTCTTGCGCGAGGTGAGCTGGGAGTTGCGCCGCGGCGAGCACTGGGCGATCCTGGGCGGGAATGGGGCGGGCAAGAGCACCTTCCTGCGGCTGGTTCTTGGCGAGCTGTGGCCGGCGGCCGAGGATGGCGGCGAACGCCGCTATGGCTTTGGCAGCGGGCTGACGGCCAGCGCCATCGGCGCGCGCAAGCACATGGCTCTGGTTTCGGGCGAGCAGCATCTGCGCTATGCCCGCAATGAGGACTGGCGCCTGGATGTCGGCGCGGTCGTGCTGAGCGGGCTGTTTGACAACAGCCTGGCGCTCGCCCGCCCGACGCCGGCCCAGCGCAGGCGGGTGACTGAAACCCTGGCCGCGCTCGGAATCGCCGACCTGGCCGCGCGCGACTTTCGCAGCCTGTCGCAGGGCGAGCTGCGCAAAACGCTCATTGCACGGGCGCTGATTCGAAAGCCGGACGTGCTGCTGCTGGATGAGGTCACAGTCGGGCTGGACGCCGCCGCGCGGCGCGAGCTGCTGGCCCTGCTCGAGCGGGCCGCCACGCGCGGCACGCACCTGATCATGACCACCCATCGGGTTGAAGACATGCCCCGGGCGATCAACCGCACGCTCACCCTGCGCGAGGGGCGGGTGATCGACTCGGGCATCACCCGCGTTTCGCCGGGCCGGACGCGGGCAGCGCATGCGGCGGCCTTCGCCCGGTTTCACCCGAACGGCAACCGCGAGGCGGCCCCGTATCTTGTCCGGCTGACCGGCGCAACGGTGGCCCGCGGCGAGCCGGGCGGGGCGCGGCACGCCATCGCCCTGCGCGACGTGACCTGGCGGGTGAACCGGGGCGAGCACTGGATGATCCTGGGCCCGAATGGCTCGGGCAAGAGCAGCTTGATGAAGCTCATCCTGGGCGAACTGTGGCCGGCCGAGGGCGGGGCCATCCACCGCTTCGGGGCGGAGCGCCCGACAAATGTGTGGGAGGTCAAGCGCCGGATCGGCTGGGTGGCCCACGAACTGCAGGTCCGCTACAGCTCGGACTGGACGGTCAGGCGGGTGATCGCCTCAGGCTTCACTTCGAGCATCGGTTGGACCGACGTCGTGACGCCCGCCCAGGCCGAGATCGTCGAGGACGTCATCGACCGCTGCGGGCTGCGGCCATTGGCCGAGCGCAGCCTGCAGCGCATGTCCTTTGGCCAGGCCCGCCGCGCGCTGATCGCCCGGGCCCTGGTGACCAAGCCTGAGCTTTTGGCGTTGGACGAGCCCTTTGACGGGCTGGATGGGCATGCCCGGGCCGAGATGACGGCCCTGCTCGAGGGCGTCGCCGCGGGCGGGGCCGGGCTCATTCTGATCAGCCATCACGAGGCCGACACGCTGCCGTGCATCACCCACCGGCTGTGGTTGCGCGGCGGGCGCATCGCGCGCCAGGAACAACGAGTCAGCGCATGATTGAAAACCCTTGGAACGCCGCGCTCTATGACGCGCGCCACAACTTCGTAACCGTGGCCGGGCAGGCCCTGTTCGACCTGCTCGATCCACAGCCCGGCGAGCGCATCCTTGACCTCGGCTGCGGAACCGGCCATCATGTCCGCCAGCTCACCGATCTCGGCGCCCACGCGGTCGGCATCGACGGGGCCGCCGACATGATCGCGGCCGCGCTGAAGTCGTATCCGGAGCTTGATTTTCGGGTCGCTGACGGGGCCGAGTTCACGGTCGAGGCGCCCTTTGACGCGGTGTTCTCGAACGCGGCCCTGCACTGGATGCAGCGGCCCGAGATGGTCGTGGCGCGGGTGGCCGCCGCGCTGCGCCCAGGCGGGCGCTTTGTGGCCGAGATGGGCGGCAAGGGCAATATCGACAAGATCACCACGGCGACCCGCGAGGCGATCCAAGAGTTGCTGCATGTTGATGTGACCCATCAGTGGTACTTCCCGTCGATTGGCGAATATGCCCCGCTGCTCGAGCGGCATGGCTTCGAGGTGCGGATGGCCTGGCACTTCGACCGGCCCACGCCTCTCGAGGGCGAAGAGGGCATGTTCAATTGGTTCAAGATGTTCGGCGGCGGGTTGTTCCGGGGCGTCCCCGAGGGGGTAATCCCCGAGGCGACCCGCCTGGCCGAGCGCCGCCTGCGCGATACGCTTTACGCCAATGGGCGCTGGGTGGCGGACTATCGCAGGCTGAGGTTTGTGGCAGTGAGGGTGGTTTGATCAGGTGGGTAAGGTTTGGTCAGGTGGGTAAGGTGGATAAGGTGGGTAAGGTGGATAAGGTGGGTAAGGTGGGTAAGGTGGGTAAGGTGGATAAGGTTTGATCAGACCTTACTCACCTTATCGAACCTGATCAAACCTTACCCACCTGACCAAACATGACGAGGTAACAAAGATGGAAGACCGAGTGCTGATTTTCGATACCACCCTGCGCGATGGGGAGCAATCCCCCGGCGCGACCTTGAACCTGCCGGAGAAGCTCGAGATTGCCCGCCAGCTTGCCCGGCTCGGGGTGGACATTATCGAAGCCGGTTTTGCCATCGCCTCGCCCGGCGACTTTGATGCGGTGAGCCGGATCGCCCAGGACGTGGGCCAGCTCGAGCATGGGCCGATCATCACCAGCCTCGCCCGCTGCAACAAGACCGACATCGACCGGGCCTGGGGGGCGGTTCAGGGAGCCCGCAAACCGCGCATCCACACCTTCCTGGCGACCAGCGATATTCATTTGCAGCACAAGCTCAAGCTGAGCCGCAACGACTGCATCGAGCAGGTCGGCGATCTGGTCGCGTATGCCCGCGGGTTGTGCGCCGATGTCGAGTTCTCGCCCGAGGACGCCGGGCGAAGCGATCCGGAGTTCCTGTATCAGGTGCTCGACGTCGCCGTCGCCGCCGGCGCGACGACGCTGAACATCCCCGACACGGTCGGCTATTGCGCGCCCGACGAATACGGGGCGCTGATCGCAGGGATTCTCAAAAACGTGCCGAGCATCACGGCCAGGGGCGTGATCGTGTCGGTGCATTGCCACGATGATCTGGGGCTGGCGACGGCCAACACCCTGGCCGGGATCATGGCCGGCGCGCGCCAGGCCGAGGTCACCATCAACGGCATCGGCGAGCGGGCCGGCAACACCAGCCTGGAAGAAGTGGTGATGGCGCTCAAGACCCGCCCGCAGTTCTTCAAGAGCCTCGACACCCGCATCGACGCAACCCAGATTGTGCGGACGAGCAAGATGGTGAGCGCGATGACGTCGATCCCCGTCCAACCGAATAAGGCCATCGTCGGGGTGAACGCCTTCGCCCACGAGGCGGGGATCCATCAGGATGGGATGCTCAAGAACGCGCTGACCTACGAGATCATGCGCCCGGAGAGCGTGGGTTGGACGAGCACGAACCTGGTCCTGGGCAAACATAGCGGGCGGGCGGCCCTGGCTGACCGGCTCAGGCAGATGGGCTACGAGCTGCCGCGCGAGGAGCTGGACAAGGCCTTTCAGCGTTTCAAGGCGTTGTGCGATAAGAAGAAGGTCGTGATGGACGCCGACCTGGAGGCGCTTCTTGCCGACCAGCTCGAGCAGTTGAATGAGGTCTTCAAGCTCGACCACATCAATGTGACAACGGGGACGGGCAACACTCCGGTGGCCAGCGTGCGGCTGATCGACGAGGCCGGTGAATCGCATGAGGACGCTGCGCTGGGGAACGGGCCGATCAACGCGGTCTGCAACTGCATCAACCGGATCACGGGCGCGGACGCCAAGCTCCTCGAGTTCCATGTCCACGCGGTGACCGAGGGCATCGACGCCATTGCCAACGTCACGATCCGGGTCGAGATGACGTCCGACGACAAGAAGAAGTATGTCTTTAGCGGGCGCAGCGCCGACACTGACACGCTGGTGGCGACCGGCCGGGCGTATCTGGCGGCGGTCAACAAGGGCCTCGCCCGCGGGGCGAAGTCGTCGGCGGTGCACGCGGGGAAGATGGAGGCGGTGTAACGGACTTTTTGGCCCCCTCCACACGTGACTCCCCGAGTTTCGGACCGCTTCCACGAAAATGGCAGGCAGCAACTGCGCCGGAGCTCTTGTCTGAATCGCGGATGCGGAGGATGGCGCGGATATCAAAGGTGCTCCAGGCCCTATCCGCGTCATCGGCGTCATCCTCCGCATTCGCGATTCAGACAAATACGCCTGCCCTGAAGGACACGCGAGGTCCCGCATCGATCCACGGCGGGGACCGGATATGGAGGTGTAACATTGGATCGTCATGCAAAGCACGTTCT
>JBDSIP010000337.1:0-2500 GCA_039917915.1 Thermoflexales bacterium | reverse complement strand
TTTCTATGAGAGACGATATCCCCCGCCCCGGCGTGCGCCGGGGAGGGGGATACCGTTTCCGGATGCTGATGTCCAAACGCATTTGCATCGTCGGGGCGGGAATCGGCGGATTGGCCGCGGCCATTCGCCTCGCCGCAGCCGGCCACGCCGTCACCGTCCTCGAGCAGATCGGCCGCCCGGGCGGTAAGATGGGCGAGGTCATCGCCGACACGCCCCTGGGCCGTTTCCGCTTCGACACCGGCCCGTCGGTCATCACCCTGCGGGCCGTCTTTGAGGACCTGTGGCGCGCGGCCGGCGCCCGGCTCGAGGAGGATGTGACCCTCGCCCCGATCGAGCCCATCACCCGTTACTTCTGGCCGGATGGGCTGACGCTTGACGCGACCGCCGACGAGCCGGCCATGCTGGAGCGCATTCGGGCCTTTGCCCCGGGCGATGTGGACGGTTACCGGCGCTTTCTGCGCTATGCCGCCCGCCTGCACGATGTTGTAAGTGGCCCGTTCCTGTATCGCGCCCAACCGCGCCTGCGCGATCTGCTCCGCCTGCCGCTGACCGACGTGCTGCGCATCGACGGGCTGCGCAGCATGAGCGCAGCCATCCGCGGCCACGTCCGCGATCCGCATCTGGTGCAGTTGCTCGAGCGTTTTGCGACGTATAACGGCTCCTCGCCCTATCAGGCCCCGGCCACCCTCAACGTCATCGCCCACGTCGAGATGACCCTGGGGGCCTGGTATCCGCGGGGCGGGGTCTTTGCCCTTGCGCGGGCCTTCGAGCGCCTGGCCCTGCGCCTGGGGGTGGAGATTCGATATGGCGCGCAGGTCGCCGAGATCGAGACGACGGCCGGCCGCGCGACTGGCCTGCGCCTCATCGCCGGCGAGCGGCTAGCCGCTGATGCGGTGATCTGCAACGCCGATGTCACCCACGCCCGCCGCACGTTGCTGACGACGGGCCGGGGTCCCCCGCGCCTCGAGCCCTCGTGCAGCGGTTTTGCCCTCTTGCTTGGCGCGCCGCAAACAACCCCGGCGCTCGCCCACCACAACATCTTTTTCAGCCGCGATTACCCGGCCGAGTTTGACGCCATCTTTCGCCAGCGCGTGCCACCCGCGGATCCGACCCTGTATGTCTGCATCACTTCCAAGACCGATCCCGAGCACGCGCCTGCCGGGGCCGAGAACTGGTTCACCCTCGTCAACGCCCCGGCGTTGTCGGAGGCGTTCGACTGGTCGCGCGATGGGGATGGGTATACCGCCCGCGTGCTGGCGGCCTTGCGCGCGCGGGTGCCCGGGGCGGCCGATCTCGCGCCGGTCTTCGAGGCTCGCCTCACCCCCGTCTCGCTCGACGCGCTGTATGGCGGCAACCGCGGGGCGATCTATGGTTTCTCGTCAAACACCCGTGCGGCCGCGTTCCTGCGCCCGGGCAATCGCGCTCCGGACATTCGAGGCCTCTATTTTGCCGGCGGCAGCGCCCATCCGGGCGGCGGAGTGCCGCTGGTGACGCTTTCAGGGATCGCCGCGGCGGCGTGCGCGGTGGAGGATCTCAGCCGTCTATAATCTCGCCCATGCTCACACACCCCCGCGCCTTCATGCGCTTGGCGCGACGGCCCGTTTCCGGGCTTGTCCGCCTCACCCGCTACCGCGAGTACGTCATGTTTGTCACGGTCCTCACCCTGGGAGGCGCCAAACTTGGCGGGGGAGTGATCGACCTGCGCCTGTTGCTTGTGCTGGTCGCCAATTTGCTCGTTGTCGGCTTCGCCTTCATGTACAACGACGTCGAGGACGCCCCCGACGACGCGCTGGATGCCAAAAAGGCTGTGCGCAACCCGATCAGCGCAGGCCTGATTTCGCCCCGGACCGGCAAGCTGGCCTGCCTGGCCGTGGCCATCGCGGTGGTCGCGGGGTATGCCACCCTCGGCCTCATGCCGTTTCTGCTTGGCACGCTGAGTCTGGCCCTGGCCTTTTTGTATTCGTGGCGCTTTGCCCGGCTCAAGGCCATCCCGGTCGCCGACCTCATCTCGCACAGCCTGTCGCTCGCCGGCCTGCAATTTCTGTGCGCCTACTTTGTCTACGATCAGGGCCGGCCTTATAGCTGGCTTTTCTTCCTTACCGCGGTCATGATCTCGGTGTATGGCGAATTGAACAACGAACTGCGAGACGCCGAGGTCGACAAGAAGGCCGGCATCCGCCATACGGCCGACCTCATCGGACCGGTTTGGACCAAGCGGCTAATGAAGCTGTGCGCCGTCACGGGCGTCGCATTCCTGGTCGTCTACTTTGTGCTGGGCCTGATCCCGTGGGCGCTGTTGATCTGCGTTGCTCTGGTGCCGCTGGTGATGGGCCGCAAGCTCATCAACCTGATCCGTGGCAAGGCCGATTTCATCGATGATCGCGAGGCGATGCACAACCCGGTCATGTTCAGCTTGCTCGCCGCAGTGCTCGTCTGGTACGCCGGCAGCATGATTTCGTTGTTTTAGTGGATGTCCGGAAGCGATGGTACCCGCCCCGGC
>JBDSIP010000336.1:0-3484 GCA_039917915.1 Thermoflexales bacterium | reverse complement strand
AGGCTGCCGAAACCCTGGGCAACCAGGTCCGACTGAACGTCGCCGTCGTAATTTTTGCACGCCCAGATGAACTTGCCGCTCCATTTGAGCGCGGACGCAACCATGTCGTCGATCAGGCGATGCTCATATGAAATTCCAAGTTCGTCGAATTGAGCTTTGTAATCTTTCTCGAAAATCTCCTCGAAGATATCCTTGAATCGGCCGTCATAGGCTTTGAGGATGGTGTTCTTGGTGGACAGATAGACCGGCCATTTGCGGTTGAGCCCGTAGTTGAAGCAGGCGTGGGCGAAATCGCGGATCGACTCGTCGAGATTGTACATGCCCATGGCGACGCCGGCGCCAGGATATTCGAACACCTCATGCTCGATTTCCTGCCCATCGTCGCCGACCCACTTCATGGTCAGCTTGCCGGGGCCGGGGATAAGGAAGTCAGTCGCCTTATACTGGTCGGCGAAGGCGTGGCGGGCGACCACGATCGGGTCGGTCCATCCGGGGATGATGCGCGGAATGTTGGAAATCACGATCGGCTCACGGAAGACAACCCCGCCCAGGATGTTGCGGATCGTCCCGTTGGGCGATTTCCACATCTTCTTGAGCTTGAATTCCTCGACCCGCGCCTCGTCCGGGGTGATGGTCGCGCATTTGACCCCGACGCCATGCTGTTTGATCGCATTGGCGGCTTCGACCGTGACCTTGTCGTCGGTGGCGTCGCGATGCTCGACCCCGAGATCGAAATAGATCAGGTCGATTTCGAGATAGGGCAGGATCAGCCGTTCGCGGATCCATTGCCAGATGATCCGCGTCATCTCGTCCCCGTCGAGCTCGACAACCGGGTTCTTCACCTTGATCTTGGCCATTGTCAGTCCTGCGATTGATGGGATTGCGCGGGCCTTAGGGTCCAGGCCCGCAAACCGCAACGATCCCGGCGATTGCGGCATGCAGGCCTGGCCCTTGGATGCGGCGTTGTGCGCGGCAAGGCTGCCCATTAAGGGGGAGCGCCATGACCAATCTCGACACCACCGGCGGCGGGCCGGTCGCGACCATCGTCAAATGGCGCTTTCCCTCGATCCATCCAGAAGGGCGCAAGTTCGTCGTCGGGGTGGGTTTCGTCACCTTGATGAGCTTTCTCCTGGGCTGGGATTATCTGACCGTCATCCTGCTGGCCCTGACGATCTGGGTAGCGGCGTTCTTCCGCGACCCGATCCGCGCCACGCCGCGCGGCGACCGGCTGGTGATCGCGCCCGCCGACGGGCTCGTCATCCTCATCGCCAAGGTGCCGCCGCCGCCCGAACTAGTCGGGCCCGGAGCCTTGAGCGAAGGCCTCTACACACGGGTCTCGATTTTCATGAGTGTGTTCGATGTGCACATCAACCGCTCGCCGATCGACGGTCGCATCGTGCGCATGGCCTATGTCCCCGGAAAGTTCGTCAACGCCGATCTCGACAAGGCGAGCGAGGACAATGAACGCCAGCATTTCCTAGTCGAGGGGCGCGACGGGGCGTTGATCGGCTTCACCCAGATCGCGGGCCTCGTTGCCCGGCGGATCATGAGCTTCGTCAAGGAAGGCGACAGCGTCACCGCCGGGGAACGCGTCGGCCTGATCCGCTTCGGCAGCCGGGTCGACGTCTATCTGCCCGCGGGGACCGCTTCCAAGGTCATGCTTGGACAGCGTTCGATCGCCGGAGAAACGATCCTTGGGGTCATCGGAGACGACGAGCCGGCGAGCGGATCAAGCCAGTGAGCAAAGCGAGCGACGCGCGGGTAATTCCGTTCCGGGCGTTCGTCCCCAATGCGATTACCGCAATGGCGCTGTGCATGGGCCTGACCGGGGTCAGTTTCGCGATTTCCGCCACCAATACCGAAGACCTCACCAGCTGGCAGCTGGCGCTTGCGTGCGTCGTCGTTGCCGGAGTGCTCGACGGGCTCGATGGGCGCATCGCGCGGCTGCTCCGCGCGCAAAGCAGGTTCGGGGCCGAGCTCGACAGCCTGTCCGACAATATCGCGTTCGGGACCGCGCCCGCGCTGATGCTGTTCCTGTGGTCGCTGCAGACCGCGCCGCGGTTCGGGTGGATCGCGGCGCTGTCGTTGGCGGTGTGCTGCGCGCTCCGCCTCGCGCGGTTCAACGCCCGGCTGGAAGAGTCGGAGCAACCGCATAAGTCCGCCGGATTCAACACCGGAATCCCGGCGCCGGTCGGGGCCGGCCTGGCCTTTGTCCCGATCTATTTGTGGCTGCTGACCGGCAACGATCAGTTCCGCATGTGGCAGCCGGTCATGGCCTGGATCCTGGTGGTTGCGGCGCTGATGATTTCGACCATCCCGACCTATACCTGGTCGAGCATTCGAATTCGCCGCGAGTGGCGGCTGTTCGCGCTCGCCGGCATTGCCTTGCTAGGAGCCGCGTTGGTCAGCGCGCCGTGGGTCACGCTGCTGGGAATTTCGGTGCTTTATTTGGTGATGATACCGTTCAGTGTCGCAAGCTATGCCCGGGTCAGGCGGCGGCGCGCATCCGGACAGTAGGGCGGAGCGCGCGCTCGGCCCGATAATGCGGGTGGCGCACCTGGACCGGACGGGTGGCGATCGTAGCCGGAAGCCTCTCGCCCTTGAGTGCGGAGACAATCCGCCCGCCACTCTTCTCGAGCACCGCCGCGCCGACAATGATCAGCATCCACAAGGTGGTCAGGAAGGCGAGGGTGGCCAAAGCTGCAATCATCGGATCGATTCCCTTGTTCGAAATGTCAAACCCGCGCGGACCTGTTTCGTTCCGTTTTGAGGCCTGAACTGGCTGGAATGAACCAATGTTCATGATTTGTTCTTCCTTGTCAAGCCTGAGGGATGAACCGTCATCAAACCCTTGAAAAGGCGGCGGCCCTGGTCTAGGTGCCCGCGCATCCCACAGGCGGAGCTGACATACCGGTGCTGATCGAAAGGTCGGTTTCATGGCTTCGCCGAGGCATAACCGGAAGGAGAAAGACCATGGCGGGCACCCTCGTCACGATGCAGCAATTGCTTGAGGCCGGAGCGCATTTCGGCCACCAAACCCACCGCTGGAACCCCAAGATGAAGCCGTATATTTTCGGCGATCGCAACGGGGTCCACATCATCGATTTGTCGCAAAGCGTGCCGTTGTTCGCGCGCGCCCTCGACTTCGTCCAGGCGACCGTCGCACGTGGCGGCAAAGTGCTGTTCGTCGACACCAAGCGCCAGGCGCAGGACGCGATTGCGGAAGCGGCCCACACCTCGGGCCAGCATTTCGTCAACCATCGCTGGCTCGGCGGGATGCTGACCAACTGGAAGACCATTTCCAACTCGATCAAGCGGCTCAAGAGTCTCGAGGAGCAGCTCTCGGGGGACACCACGGGCCTGACCAAGAAGGAAGTGCTCCAGCTGACCCGCGAGCGCGACAAGCTCGAGAAGAGCCTCGGCGGAATTCGCGACCTCAGCGGCATTCCCGACGTCATGTTCGTCGTCGACACCAACAAGGAGG
>JBDSIP010000335.1:0-3646 GCA_039917915.1 Thermoflexales bacterium | reverse complement strand
GCGAGATGTCGGGGACCCAGCCGTTCACCTACACCCAGGGCTGGACGGTGGATAATCGGCTGGCGATTGTGGTCAAGTCCGACGTGACCGGGACGATCCTGGCCACGACGACGATCGGGTACGATGGTGACGGGGTGAGAGTGAAGAAGGTGGATCCGTCCGGCACGACCTACTATCTGGGCGCGGTTGAAGTGCTGATTACTGGCACAACGCAACTGACGACCAGCTACTACGCCTTTGGCGGGGCGATGGTGGCGATGAGGGCCACGGCCACGGCAACCTTGACCTACCTGCACGGCGACCACCTCGGCTCCGTTTCGTTGACGACCAACGCCGCCGGCCAGAAGGTGAGCGAACAGCGATACAAGCCGTACGGAGAAGTGCGGTGGTCGAGCGGGAGCATGCCCACCGACTTCACGTTCACCTCGCAGCGGGCGTCCAGTTACGGTACCATTTTTATGTCCGCCCGGGAGTATTTGCCGTCGCTTGGCCGCTTCTTGAGCGCCGACAGTATAGTGCCCGGCGCAGGCAATCCGCAAGCCCTAAATCGCTACTCGTACGTCTTCAATTCACCTCTCGGCTTTGTGGATCCCAGCGGCCATGACCCTGCTGGTTCCCAGAACAACTGCAACTACGGCGCTCAGGGCTGTGGAGGCGCGGGATCGCAAACGGACATTGAGACGCAACATATCGTTCTGGCTGGCACGCTGTGGTACTACGAGAAGATACAAGCCGAGTACTGTGCTGAACATGTCACCGAGTGCGATGTCAAGAACGCTATCAATGGCGCGTTTATGCTTGCGCCTGTAGCCGCGGTTGGGGCGGGATTCATCGGCGTGGCCACCGAGGCCGCAAGCGGTGTTTCCGCGGCCGCGCCAGTCGCAGCAACAGCATATCAAGTCGTGCGGGCAGCACAAGACGTTTGGAAAATGCGACCGTTTGATCGTGGTCAGGCGATTGAGGATCTACTCGGCCGTAGTCCAAATCTCGTGCGAAACTTTCCTGGAATCGACCGATTCACAAATGGGGTGGCTACGAGCATCAAGTCGATAGACGTTGGTGCAAAGACATACTGATCCGATTACTAAATAGTGCGCAGTGTGGTATAATTCGGCTATGCAAGATCGAAGTGACGCAAGGAAACTGAAAGCTCCGGCGTTGCAGCTTCTACGCCGACAGGTCATTCTTTCGATTCGCGACGGGATGTCACAGAGCGAGGCAGCGCGCTTTTTTGGTGTGAGTTTGCGGGCAGTGAGCAAATGGTCACAGCTCGACCGGGAAGGTGGGCTACGGGCGCTCAAACTCAAGCGTCGGGGACGGAGTCCTGGCGAGGGTCTTTTGGATGCGCGGCGAGCGGAGCACATTCGGGCCATGATTGTCGACAAGCTTCCCGATCAAATGAAACTGCCGTTCTATCTCTGGACGCGTGCGGCAGTTGCGAGTCTAATTGCGCGCGAGTACGCGATAGAGGTGTCATTGGCTACTGTGGGGCGTTACCTCCGAGCCTGGGGGATGAGCCCGCAGAAACCGGTCCGGCGCGCTTACGAAAGGAATGATGCTGCGATAGAGAAGTGGCTTTCGCGGGATTATGCGGCGATCGCCCGCCAGGCGAAGCGCGAAGGAGCCGTGATTTACTGGGGTGACGAGATGGGGCTGCGCAGCGATCACGTGACGGGAACGAGTTACGCCCCAATCGGGAAGACCCCCGTAGTGCGGGCCACCGGCCAACGCTTCGGCTGCAACATGATCTCGGCCATAACCAACAAGGGCGCACTCGCCTTTATGGTGTTTCAAGGGAAGTTCAAGGTGCCGGTCTTTGTCGAGTTCATGCGGCGACTGCTCAAACAGGCCGATGGCAAGATCTATCTCATCGTAGATGGACATCCGGTGCACCGATCAAGCGCAGCCAAGCGGTTTGTGGAAGAACACAAGGCGCGGCTCACGCTCATTCGAATGCCGGGCTACTGCCCAGAAATGAATCCCGACGAGTTACTGAACCAAGACGTTAAAACTAATGGGCTGGGTAAGAGTCGGCCAACCAATCAGCCTGAACTCATAGCGACCGTGCGAAACCATCTGCACCGGCGCCAGAAGCAGCCCCAATTAATTCGCAACCTGTTTCGCGAAGATCACGTGCGCTATGCGGCGTGAAAAATCATGCACTATATTGTGCTCGGCTCAGTATCAGGAGTCCGCAGCACTCGCCTCCAAGATTCAGGGATATGTCAACGAAGTTGCTTTATGGCCCGGTGCGAAGTGGGGAGGCGTAACCATTGATGCGGTGGACATTAGCGTCCGTGAACTAATCCTAGCAATTCCACCCAGGGCGTCCGACAGTGTAATCAAGACGCTAGATGTACTCCGACAGTGGGCCCAATCCATTGGCGTTTCCCTGAGTGTGGTGATCGTCAAATGACTACAACAATTGACCTGTCAACCATGAGGAACGAGCATGGGAGGGTTTCGATATTCGTGTGGAAGGGCAGGGCCTACCTTCCCGGTAATGGTCAGTATCCGTCTGGAATATGGACATTTGTTGCCCCCGTCGAAATCGCCAACCTAACAGCCGAGGGCCTTTCCGAAGCGATTGGGCGGACACTACTGAGACCAGTAATCTCGCTTGCGGAATCTAGTTCCGTAGGTACGCCAATGCACGCAGATGTAATTCTGCGTGCCACTGGCGCGAAGAGCTGGAAACAGCTATATACCCATGGGGCTGGGTACCGTGTTGTGTGGAACCGTGACAGGGTTACAGTGCATGTGGTGCACGCCGACCCTAGCCAGAGAGGGCAGTACGATCCGAAACGCGAACGTGTCCTTCCCAAGAACACATCGCTAATCGAAATTGTCAAACCCATTCTCGACGATCTACGCGTGCGAAACCTTTTGGTTCAACATTGACCAGATGAAGATCAGCCACGAAAAGAGACAGCGACCTTGGTGGGCGGCCCTGTCTCTCTCCGGCTCGGGTTGGGGGTGAGATGAGTCTACACGGGTTTGGTCTCCGCCGCGAGCGTGGACAGGTGGAGCAGGCCGGCCCGGGCCTCGGCGAGGTCGTCGAGCTGGCGCGGGTTGAGAACGCCGGTGGTGCGCAGACCGTCCAGCAGGGCAATGATCTGCGCGGTCGTGGGCGTGCTCGCCCCGCTGGGGGTCAAGCCAAGGTCGCGTTCGAGGCTGAGCATCGCCCGGGTGTAGTCGGCAGCGACGACACCATCGAACGAACGGGCGTAATCGCGAGTAGTCTGGATTTTCTGGTGGCCGAGCAGGGCCTGAACCTGAGGCAAGGGCATCCCGGTGTTGAGCAGAAGGGTGGCGCAGGAGTGGCGGAGTTGATGGGGATGGGCGCGCACGCCGCAGCGCTCGCCATACAGTTGTAGGCGACTGTAGCAGTAGCTGCCGGACAGGGGCAGACCGCGGTCGATGAAGACACAGGTGGGCAGCTCGCGGCTCGCGCCGCGGACCGCCAACCAGGTGTTAAGCGCATCGGCCACCTGGGTGCTGAACGGCGCCACGCGGCTGCGCAGGCCCTTGCTGTCGACGATACGGATGAGGCGGCGCTCCCAGTCGATCTCTTCGGGGAGCAGGCGGCGAATCTCGCCGGTGCGCAGGCCGGAGTGGAGCATGAGCAGGAACCAGGCGAGGTCCA
>JBDSIP010000334.1:0-2848 GCA_039917915.1 Thermoflexales bacterium | reverse complement strand
GGCCCGGGCTACGCCGCGAAGACCATGTAGCGCATCCAACACCTGAAGCAGCCAGCGCGCCCCGCGGATTCACTCCGCGGGGCGCGCTGGCTGCTTCAGGTGTTGGATGCGCTACATGGTCTTCGCGGCGTAGCCCGGGCCTGTGCCCTCGGCGTAGAAGGCGGCGTTCCAGGCGGTGTCGCCCGTGAAGTCGTAGACTTCGCCGCCCTCGGCGGTATAGTTCTGCGCGCCATCATCGCCGTGCACGACGAACTTCTGGGCGGGCTTCATGGCGTAGGCCGTCGGGACCTCATCTTCGGGGAAGATCGCCTCATACGGGCATTCCGGAACGCATGCGCCGCAATCGATGCAGGTCGCCGGGTCGATGTAGAACCACGGCCACTGCGCCTCGGGCTTGCCACCCACGATGCATTCGACCGGGCACACGTCGACGCAAGCGGAATCGCGCAGGCATAGACTGGTGATTACGTGAGACATTGATGAATCTCCTTGGTCGGTTCCAGCCTCATCGACTGGAGCCCATATTTCTGATAGCCTTAAGGCCCATCCAACACCTGAGTTTACACGCGTTATCGCCGCAAGTTATACCTGAAAGCGAGCCGTCTGTCCAGGCGTACTGCCACATCCCAGGCGGTACTTTCCGCGCCGGGCCAGTCTACTTGGCCGCAAAGCGGGCTTCGACATCGTCCCAGTTCACCAGGTTGAACCACGCTTCGATGTAGGCCTGGCGCTTGTTCTGATACTTCAGGTAATAGGCATGCTCCCACACGTCAACGCCCAGAAGCGGCCGAACGCCATCCATGGCCGGGTTGTCCTGATTCGGGGACGAAGTGATCGCCAGCTTGCCGTCCTTCCCCGCCACCAGCCACGCCCAGCCCGAGCCAAAGCGCCCGAGGCCGGCCTTGACGAACTGCTCGCGGAAAGCCTCGACCGTGCCGAAGGTCGTCATCATGGCGTCCTTGAGCGGGCCGCTCAGTGTGCTGCCGCCGGCCTTCATCTGGGTCCAGAACATGCTGTGGTTGAAGTGGCCGCCGCCGTTGTTGCGAACCACGTTGCGGATGCTCTCCGGGACCTCGCCGATCTTCATCATGAGCTGCTCGATCGTCATGGCCTGAAGCGCGGTGTGCTCTTTAAGCGCGTTGTTCAAGTTATCGACATAGGTCTTGTGATGGCGATCGTGATGAATCTCCATCGTCATTGCGTCTATGTGCGGCTCGAGCGCGTTGAATGCGTAGGGAAGGGGGGGTAGTTCAAATGCCATTCGTTGTCTCCTTGGGGGCGCGAGCGCTCGTCGAACGAGCGGCCGGCGCCAGATGATGTTACTGAGTCGAGATTGTGCGCCTGAATGTTAAGTCAGCCATTATAGAACGCGCCCGCGAGTACCATTGGCGGAATGTCGTCTGTCACCCGCGCGACCCGCCCGCTCGGCGCCCTCGCCATCCTTGTCATCCCGGCCTTGGCGGTCCGAATGATCGGGCTGGCCGCGGTTCCGCCGCGCTGGGATGAGGGCTGGTCCATTGCCCACGCGTCGCTGCCAATTGGAGAGCTCCTGCGCATCACAGCCGCCGACGTGCACCCGCCCCTGTATTACCTGGCGCTCGGGGCGTGGCAGGCTGTGGTCGGGCAGAACGTGTTCGCGCTTCGATTTCTGGGCGTGCTGGCCAGCCTGCTATCTGTGCCGCTGACCTACGTCGTCGCGATCGCCTGGACAGGCCGGCGCGGCGGGCTGGCCGTGCTGGCGGCGGCGGCGATGGCCTGGCTGCCCCTGGCGGTTTACTACAGCGCCGTCGCCCGGATGTACGCCTTCGCGCCTTCCTTCCTGCTGCTGGCAACCTGGGCGGTCCTCCAGCGATCGCGCCGGCCCGCCGGCATGCTCAGGGCACGGCTGGCCTTTGGGGTTGGCGCGGTCGGGGCGATGCTGACCCTCTATCATGCGGTCTGGCCCCTGGCCGCGCTCAGTGTCTACGCCTTCGCCCGCGCATCTGGGCCGCAGCGTCTGCGCCTCTTCATCTGGACCGCCAGCGCAGCCGGGCTGTATCTCCCGTGGGCGCTGTTCGCCCTACCGCAACTCCTCGGGCGAGCGGCTTCAGAAGGGGCAACCAACATCGGGCAGCAGTTCACCGTCGGCTACTTTGTCGAGAATGGGCTGATCGGTCTGACGATGTCGCAGTGGGTGGGCTGGCTGGGTGTCGCCGCGCACGCCGTGCTGTTTGGGTTGGGCATTCTGCTTGCGCCCCGCCGGCGCGCGCTGTGGCTGCCGATCTTGGCGATCATGGCCACCCTGATCGGGGTGGCGGCCGCCGCGCGGAACTGGGCCTTCAACGCCCGGATGCTGATCGGAGCCGCCCCATTTCTGGTCCTTGGCCTGGCCTGGGCGGTCGACGCGCTCGCCCGACGCGCGCAGGTCGTCGCTGCTATTGCGGTTGTAGCTCTGCTCGCGCTGTATGCGCCCACCAGCGCGATCCTGGTCCCGGCCAAGTCCCTTGAGGTCTTCGACCCCTACAACCCGCACACCTATGCCGAGCATCTGGCCACTCAGGGCCGCTCGACTGACCTGGCGATTTTCAATGTGCTCAGCCCGGCCGGCTTCTACGCCCTCGACCGGGCACCTTCGATGCCAGCCTGGTCGTATGCCCTGACCTGGGATCCGGTCATCGAGCCGCGCGCCCTGTGGGAAGCGCGTATTACGAACTCAGCCAAGACACACGACCGGCTGTGGCTGGTCTTGTACCGCGGGCTGGCCGGAAAGAACGGGGATTTGCGCGGCTGGATGGACTCGACCTTTTACCCGGCCGATTCCGAATGGGGCGAGGAAGAAGTTTTCTACGGGCTGTATGGCGTCGCCCGC